>NZ_JBHJUW010000035.1:0-71313 GCF_042268205.1 Streptomyces sp. NPDC056160 | reverse complement strand
GTTACATTCCGAACCCGGAAGCTAAGCCTTACAGCGCCGATGGTACTGCAGGGGGGACCCTGTGGGAGAGTAGGACACCGCCGAACAATCATTCAAAGGGTTGGACCCCGAACTTCGGTTCCGGGTCCAACCCTTTTTTGTTGCCCGTCACTTGACGTTCACGTTGCCGCGCCAGCATCCGCGGCATGGGTACTGCTGCACTGCTCAGAGCTGCCGGCGTCGGCATCGGTGACGAGGTCGTCGTGCCGGCGTTCGGCAACGTCGAGGTCGCCGAGGCGGCCGTCCAGGCCGGTGCGCTACCGGTGTTCGCCGACATAGACCCAGTGACGTACTGCCTCGACCCGGCCGCCGTCGACGCGGCCGTAACTCCCAGGACGGCGGCCGTCGTCGCCGTCCACCGCTTCGGCCGGTCCGCGGACCTCGCGGGGCTGCACGGGATCGGGCGGCGGCACGGACTGCTCGTGCTGGAGCACGGCGAGTCCGAGGCCCCGTACGACGAGAGGGCACGGCGCAGGGAGCGTGCCGCCTATCTGGACGCGAGGCTGCGCGGCGTACGGACACCCGACGGGGGCGACGGGCACAGCTACCAGCAGTACGTGGTACGGGTGCCGGGGAACGGCCGACCCGACCGTGACGCTTTCGCACGGGCGGTGCGGGCCAGGGGAGTTGACTGCCGGGTTCCCGTGAAGACGCCCGTGCACCGGCTCCCCGAATTCCGTCGCTGCGTGTCCCTGCCGGAGACCGAGCGGGCCGCCGGGGAAACTCTGGCGCTGCCGGTGGACGCGTCGTTGACGCGGCGGGAGATGCAACGGATCGTCTCCGCGTGCAATGCGCTGGGCGGCCCGGTCGCGGTTGGGAGCACGGCCGTGTTCGGGGTATGATCTATTCCGTTGCCGCGGGGGAAACCTCGAAAAGGCGACTGGCCCCTATAGCTCAGTCGGCAGAGCGTCTCCATGGTAAGGAGAAGGTCAACGGTTCGATTCCGTTTGGGGGCTCCGACAGAAAAGACCCCGCCCTACCGGGCGGGGTCTTTCGCATGTCCACGGCGCCGCGGCCGGGGTGCGGGGGTCAGTCGTTCAGGACCTCCGGGACCCGCATCGCGAGGATCGCCATGTCGTCGGACGGGGCGTCCGACGCGAAGCGCTCCACGGCGCGCATGATGCGGGCGGCGACCGCACCCGCCGTAAGTCCCGTGCAGGTGGTGAGGACGTCCGCCAGGCCGTCGTCGCCCAGCATGCGCGTCCCCTCACGGCGCTCGGTGACGCCGTCCGTGACGCAGAGCAGGACGTCGCCCGGGTCCAGCGTGACCGACTGCTCGTACAGTTCCAGGTCCTCCATCACGCCGAGGAGCGGCTGCGGTTCGGCGGCCGGTTCGACCGTGCCGTCCTGGCGCAGGCGCAGCGGCAGCGGATGACCGGCGCAGACCACCTTCAGATGGGCGCTGCCGTCCTCCTGGGGCCACAGCTCGCCGTACAGCAGGGTCAGGAAGCGGCTGCGGGCGCCCTCGTCGAGGATCGCCGAGTTCAGGCGTTCCAGGACCGCCGGGCCGCCGTAGCCCTCGCGGGCGAGGAGCCGGAGGGCGTGGCGGGCCAGTCCGGTGACGGCTGCGGCCTCCGGGCCCGTGCCGCAGACGTCGCCGATGGCGAAGCCGTAGGCGCCGTCGCGGATGGGGAAGAGGTCGTAGAAGTCGCCGCCGACCTCGTTGCCCTCGCCGGCCGCGCGGTAGATGACGTCGACCTCCACGCCGTCGACCTGCGGGAGGCCCGGGGGCAGGAGGCTGCGCTGGAGCGACTGGCTGATGGCCGTGCGCTCGGAGTACAGGCGGGCGTTGTCCAGGGCGAGGGCTGCACGGCGGCTGAGGTCCTCGGCCAGCTCCAGGATCTCCTGGCGGAAGTGCTCGTCGGTGGGCTTGCCCAGGGTGAGCATGCCGATGACACGGTTGCGGGCCACCAAGGGCAGGACGACCGTCTCGCCGCCGACGGCGGAGGCCGTGGCGAGGGTGGGGCCGATGGTCGTACCGATCCGGTGGTGCGAGTCGCCCAGGCTGAGGCTGCGCATGGAGGTGCGCAGGGCCGCCTGGTGGGCGGCCTCGCCGGGGGCGGACCAGACGCGGGCTCCGGGGGTGGGCACGGGGTCCGGCGGGGCGATCTTGGACAGCAGGGACTTGATGCCGTCGATCAGCTCCTCGTCCTCGTGCAGGACGTAGGACAGGTAGGGCTCGGAGGCCTGGTCGGCGATCGTGTAGACGGCGCACCAGGTGGCCAGGGTGGGGACCGTCATCTGGGCCATCAGGGCGAGGGTCTGGTCCCGGTCGAGGGTGCCGGCCAGCAGGTCGGAGGCCTCGACGAGGAAGCTCAGCGAGCCGCGGCGCAGTCGCTCCAGCTCGCCCAGGCGGGCCGACTCGACGGCCAGGGCGATGCGGTCGGCGGCGAACTGCAGGCGCAGCGCCTCCTCGTTGGAGTACCTGCCCGCTCCCTCGGCCGCGACGCCGAGGGAGCCGGTGAGGCGGCCCTCGACCTTCAGCGGGACGGTGACGACGGAGCGCATGCCGGTGCCGCCGAGCAGGGGCACGGCGCCGGGGGCCGCCGTCAGGTCGTCGTGGACGGCGGGCATCCGGGCCGAGCCGTAGCGGCCGGGGCCGGCCTCGACGGGGACACGCGCGAAGCGCTGGCGCGCGGAGGGCAGGCCGGTGGAGGCGCGGACCTCCAGTTCCGTCTCGTCGTCCGTGGCCAGGAGGAGGAAGGCGGCGTCGCCGTCGAGCATGTCGCGGGCGCGTTCCACCGTGCGCTGGAGGAGGCCGTCGAGGTCGTCGGGGGCCGGGGAGCCGATGAAGACCTCGAAGGGGTCGGTACCGGTGCCGTCGGAGGCGCTGGTCTTCGCGTCGCTGTTCGCGGGGGTGCGCAACGGGGTCTGCAGGACGGCGCGTTCGTGGTCGCGTACGAGCAGGCAGACTGTCGAGGGTTCGCCGTCGGTGTCGCGGACGCGCAGGTGGGAGGCGTAGACCGGGATGACGCGGCCGTGGGCGCCGCGGATGCCGTAGCTGCCCTCCCAGCGGGAGAGCCGCAGCGCCTCGGCGATGCCGGTGCCGGTGCCGGGGGTGTGCGGCCAGGCGGCGAGGTCGGTCAGGGGTTTTCCGGTGACCTGTTCGGCGGCGTAGCCGAAGAGTTCCTCGGCGTCCTCGTTCCACGCGGTGATGGCGCCGCCGCGGTCGATCTGGGCGACCGCGACGCGGACCCGGCCGTCGGCGAGGGGGAGGAGTTCGGCGGGCAGCGACGGGCCGGCGGTGCGGGTGCCGACCGGGCGTTCGGGCAGGTCGAGCTGGAACCAGACGTTCTTGTGCGTGGGCGTGTACTCCACGCCCCAGCGGCCGGCGAGGGCCGCGCACAGCTGGAGGCCGCGTCCGCCCTCGCGGTCGGGGCTGCCCATGGAGACCGCGGCGCTCTGCAGCGGGACCTCGCGCTCGGGGTAGCGGTCGGCGACCTCGATCCGTACCCCGTTGTCACTGCGCAGACACAGGACGTCCGCGGCGGTGCCCGCGTGGACGACGGCGTTGGTGACCAGTTCGCTGGTGAGGACCACGGCGTCGTCGACGATGTCGCCGAAGCCCCAGCCCTGCAGCGTGTCGCGGACGAAGGACCGGGCGGTCGCGACCGATCGCCCCAGGGGCTCGAAGCTGGCGGCCGCGCGCGCGGTGATCACAGAACTCCTCGTCCGGTTGTCTTCGGGCAGATCTCGGTGGCCGCCCGGCTCGCCCCGCTGCTCCGGCAGCTCGGGTCCGGCCGGCCCCGTGGGCCGCGGCTCCGGGGTCGGTCCCCCGGGGATCACTCCGGTGGTCATGTGTGCGGCCGCCCTCCGATGCCCGCTCGTTCCCGTGCCACCGCCCAGGCCGGACGGACCGGCGTGGCTGGACAGCCGCATGCAAGGTTACTTACCTTCGCCGTCCGTGCGGATGCCGGTCACCACTGTTTTCGTCCGGAGGGCGTGCGGACGGTGTGCGAAGCTGCCGAACTGTTATGGCCTGGTTCGGTGGGGGTGAAACACTGGGCAGGCTTCTGTCGACGGTGCGAGCAGGCGGAGTGAGGTCTTCACGTGCGGGGCAGCAGCCCCGCGTGCGCCTGGTCGCACCGGGCGGAAAACGACGCAGCAGTGACGGTCGATCCCTGCGGGAGGGACACAGTGGAGTCTGGCGCAGCGACGCGGGGCACGAAGACGCGCGCGAAGGGCGGACAGTCCGGGCAGTCCCTGAGTGGCCGGCGCACGACACGAGGCGGTACGACGGTGGTCGACACGGCCGCGCTGAACCGGCTCCTGGCGGCCCTGGTGGGGATGCGGGACGGGAACTTCCGCAAGCGGCTCACGGTGTCCGGGGACGGCGTGATGTCGGAGATCGCCGCCGTCTTCAACGAGGTGGCCGACCGGAACCTGCACCTGACGGGTGAGCTGTCGCGGGTGCGGCGCATGGTGGGACGTGAGGGAAAACTCACGGAGCGCCTGGAGACCGGTGCCTGTGAGGGGTCCTGGGCGGCCGCGATCGAGAACTCCAACGCGCTGGTCGACGATCTCGTACGGCCGGTCTCCGAGGTCGGCCGGGTGCTGTCCGCGGTCGCCGAGGGCGACCTGTCCCCGCGGATGGAGCTGCGCACGCAGGTGGTGGACGGGGCCGGTCATCCGCTGCGGGGCGAGTTCCTGAAGGTCGGGCGGACCGTCAACAACCTGGTCGACCAGCTCTCCACGTTCACCGACGAGGTCACGCGTGTGGCCAGCGAGGTGGGCACGGAGGGCAAGCTGGGCGGCCAGGCGCGGGTGCGCGGGCTGTCGGGCTCCTGGAAGGACCTCACGGACTCCGTCAACACCATGGCCTCCCGGCTGACGGCCCAGGTGCGGGACATCGCGCTGGTGACGACGGCGGTGGCCAAGGGCGACCTGTCGCGGAAGGTCACCGTGGACGTCGCCGGTGAGATGCTGGAGCTGAAGAACACCGTCAACACGATGGTCGACCAGCTCTCCGCCTTCTCCTCGGAGGTGACGCGGGTCGCCCGCGAGGTGGGCACGGACGGCATCCTGGGCGGCCAGGCGCACGTGCCGGGGGTGGACGGTACCTGGAAGGAACTCACCGACTCGGTGAACCTGATGGCCGGCAATCTGACGGCTCAGGTGCGCGGGATCGCGCAGGTCACCACCGCCGTGGCCAACGGTGATCTGTCGCAGAAGGTGACCGTCCCGGCGCGCGGTGAGGTCGCGCGGCTGGCCGAGACGATCAACCAGATGACCGAGACGCTGCGGATCTTCGCGGACGAGGTCACGCGCGTGGCCAACGAGGTCGGCGCGGAAGGGCGCCTGGGCGGTCAGGCGATCGTGCCGGGCGTGGCCGGGACGTGGAAGGACCTGACGGACTCCGTCAACACCGTGTTCCGGAACCTGACCACACAGGTGAGGGACATCGCCGCGGTGACGACGGCGGTGGCCAGCGGTGACCTGTCGCAGAAGGTCACCGTGGACGTGGCCGGTGAGATGCTGGAGCTGAAGAACACCGTCAACACGATGGTGGACCAGCTCTCCTCGTTCGGTGCCGAGGTCACGCGGGTGGCGCGGGAGATCGGTGTCGAGGGCGAGCTGGGCGGTCAGGCGCAGGTGCCGGGCGCGGCGGGCACGTGGAAGGACCTCACGGACTCCGTCAACACCGCGTTCCGCAACCTCACCGGTCAGGTGAGGAACATCGCGCAGGTGACGACGGCCGTGGCCAACGGCGACCTGTCGCAGAAGGTCACCGTGGACGTCTCCGGCGAGATGCTCCAGCTGAAGAACACCGTCAACACGATGGTCGACCAGCTGTCGTCCTTCGCCGACCAGGTGACCCGGATGGCCCGGGACGTGGGAACGGAGGGCCGGCTGGGCGGTCAGGCGCGCGTGGACGGCGTGTCGGGCACCTGGAAGGAGCTGACGGACTCCGTCAACTCCATGGCGTCCAACCTGACCGGTCAGGTGAGGAACATCGCGCAGGTGACGACGGCGGTGGCGCGCGGTGACCTCTCGCAGAAGATCGACGTCGACGCGCGTGGGGAGATCCTGGAGCTGAAGAACACCATCAACACGATGGTCGACCAGCTCTCCGCCTTCGCCGACCAGGTGACCAAGGTGGCCCGTGAGGTGGGCACGGAGGGCCGCCTGGGCGGGCAGGCGCAGGTGCCCGGCGTCGCGGGTGTGTGGCGGGACCTCACCGACTCCGTGAACGGCATGGCCGGCAACCTCACCTCGCAGGTGCGCAACATCGCACAGGTCGCCACCGCCGTGGCCCGCGGTGACCTCTCCCAGAAGATCACCGTGGACGCGCGCGGGGAGATCCAGGAGCTGAAGAACACCCTGAACACGATGGTGGACCAGCTCTCCTCGTTCGCCCAGGAGGTCACCCGCGTGGCCCGCGAGGTGGGCACCGAGGGCATCCTGGGCGGCCAGGCCGAGGTGCAGGGGGTGGCCGGCACCTGGAAGGACCTCACCCAGTCCGTGAACTTCATGGCGAACAACCTGACCATTCAGGTCCGCAACATCGCCGAGGTCACCACGGCCGTCGCCAAGGGCGACCTGTCGAAGAAGATCACCGTCGACGCCAAGGGCGAGATCCTCGAACTCGTCACCACGGTGAACACGATGGTCGACCAGCTGTCGTCGTTCGCCGAGCAGGTCACCCGGGTCGCCCGCGAGGTGGGCACGGAAGGCATCCTGGGCGGCCAGGCGCACGTGCCCGGCGTCGTCGGCATCTGGAAGGACCTCAGCGACAACGTCAACCTGATGGCCAACAACCTCACCATGCAGGTGCGCAACATCTCCCAGGTCGCGGCGGCGGTCGCCAACGGTGACCTGACGCGGACGGTGACGATCGAGGCGCGCGGCGAGGTCGCGCAGCTCGCCGACACCTTCAACACGATGGTGAAGACGCTGAGTTCCTTCGCCGACCAGGTCACCAAGGTGGCTCGCGAGGTGGGCACGGACGGCATCCTGGGCGGGCAGGCGTACGTCCCGGGCGTGGCCGGCACCTGGAAGGACCTCACCGAGTCGGTGAACCAGATGGCGTCCAACCTGACCGGTCAGGTGCGCAACATCGCCATGGTGACGACGGCCATCGCCAAGGGCGACCTGACGAAGAAGATCGACATCGACGCGCGCGGGGAGATCCTGGAGCTGAAGACGACCATCAACACGATGGTCGACCAGCTCTCGTCCTTCGCCGAGGAGGTCACCCGCGTGGCCCGCGAGGTGGGCACCGAGGGGCAGCTCGGCGGTCAGGCCCGCGTGCGGGACGTCGACGGCACCTGGCGCGACCTGACCGAGTCGGTGAACGAGATGGCCGGGAACCTGACCCGGCAGGTGCGTGCCATCGCGCGCGTGGCGACCGCGGTGACCCGCGGCGACCTGAACCTGAAGATCGACGTCGACGCCTCCGGCGAGATCCAGGAACTCCAGGACTACATCAACAAGATGATCGCCAACCTGCGCGACACCACGATCGCCAACAAGGAGCAGGACTGGCTCAAGGGCAACCTGGCCCGCATCTCCGCGCTGATGCAAGGCCGGCGCGACCTGCAGGACGTGGCCTCGCTGATCATGAGCGAGCTGACGCCGGTGGTCTCCGCGCAGCACGGCGCCTTCTTCGTCGCCATGCCGCTGGCCGACGACAAGGACTTCGCCGACGACCCGGAGAACGCCTACGAACTGCGCATGCTCGGTTCCTACGGCTACTCGATGGGCTCCATGCCGACGTCGTTCGGGCCGGGTGAGGCGCTCATCGGGACGGCCGCGCAGGAGAAGCGCACGATCCTGGTGGACCGGGCGCCCAGCGGCTACCTGAAGATCTCCTCCGGGCTCGGCGAGGCGCCGCCCGCGCAGGTGATCGTGCTGCCGGTGCTGTTCGAGGGCAAGGTGCTCGGCGTGATCGAGCTGGCGTCCTTCACGCCGTTCACGCACATCCAGAAGGACTTCCTGAACCAGATCGCGGAGATGATCGCCACCAGCGTCAACACCATCTCCGTCAACACCAAGACCGAGCAGTTGCTGAAGCAGTCCCAGGAGCTGACCGAGCAACTGCGGCTGCGCTCCGAGGAGCTGGAGCAGCGGCAGAAGGCCCTCCAGGCGTCCAACGCCGAACTGGAGGAGAAGGCCGAGCTGCTGGCCCAGCAGAACCGCGACATCGAGGCGAAGAACTCCGAGATCGAGGAGGCCCGGCAGGTCCTGGAGGAGCGCGCGGAACAGCTCGCCGTCTCCATGCGCTACCGCAGCGAGTTCCTGGCCAACATGTCGCACGAGCTGCGTACGCCGTTGAACTCCCTGCTGATCCTGGCCAAGCTGCTCGCCGACAACGCCGAGGGGAACCTCTCCCCGAAGCAGGTGGAGTTCGCCGAGACGATCCACGGGGCGGGCTCCGACCTGCTCCAGCTGATCAACGACATCCTGGACCTGGCGAAGGTCGAGGCGGGCAAGATGGACGTGTCCCCGACGCGTATCGCGCTCGTCGAGCTGATCGACTACGTGGAGGCCACCTTCCGGCCGCTGACCGCGGAGAAGGGACTGGACCTGTCGGTGCGGGTGTCGCCGGAGCTGCCGGCCACGCTGCACACCGACGAGCAGCGGCTGCTCCAGGTGCTGCGCAACCTGCTGTCGAACGCGGTGAAGTTCACCGACTCCGGGTCGGTCGAACTCGTCATCCGTCCCGCGCGCGGGGACGTGCCGCAGGCGATCCGGGAGCAGTTGCTGGAGGCCGGCTCGCTGACCGATCCGGACACCGAGATGATCGCGTTCTCGGTGACCGACACCGGTATCGGCATCGCGGCCAGCAAGATGGGCGTGATCTTCGAGGCGTTCAAACAGGCCGACGGCACCACCAGCCGCAAGTACGGCGGGACGGGCCTCGGGCTGTCCATCTCGCGGGAGATCGCCCAGCTGCTGGGCGGCGAGATCCATGCCCAGAGCGAACCGGGCCGGGGTTCGACGTTCACCCTGTACCTGCCGCTGCACCCGGCCGAGCTGCCGCCGCACGGCTACCAGCAGCCGACGTCGGCCCTGGACGCCGACGACCTGGCGGGCGAGCCGCACCTGGCGGAGCTGCCCGGCGTGTCGCACGCCTCGGAGCTGACGGCCGCACAGGTCGAGACGCCGGCCGAGGTGAAGTCGTACCAGGAGACGCAGAACGGCGCCGCCGCGCTCTTCCGGCGCCGCCGCCGGGCGCTGCCCGCCGCCGAGCAGCAGGGGCACGAGGAGCGGCAGGAGCAGTGGCCCACCGCGGTGGGCGGGCAGCCGGACGGAGCGGCGCAGGTCAACCGGGACGTGCGGTTCGGCGGCGAGAAGGTCCTCATCGTCGACGACGACATCCGCAACGTCTTCGCGCTGACCAGCGTTCTGGAACAGCACGGCCTGTCGGTGCTGTACGCCGAGAACGGCCGGGAGGGCATCGAGGTCCTGGAACAGCACGACGACGTGGCGGTCGTCCTGATGGACATCATGATGCCCGAGATGGACGGGTACGCCACGACCACGGCGATCCGCAGGATGCCGCAGTTCGCAGGACTGCCGATCATCGCGCTGACCGCCAAGGCGATGAAGGGCGACCGGGAGAAGGCGATCGAGTCCGGCGCGTCGGACTACGTGACCAAGCCGGTCGATCCCGACCACCTGCTGGGCGTGATGCGGCAGTGGATGGGCGAGGAGTGAGGGGGCGCCGGGAGGGGGAAAGATCCGTTTCCCGGCCCCGGGAACCTTTCGCGGGCGCGCGGAGTTGTTGACTCAGGGTGCGCGATGTCGTGTAGAGGTGCGGGATTCGGGGAACCTTCTGGTCTCCCGCCGCGTTTCTGCTACGTGCACAGTGACATCGCGGTGACAGGGTGTGGCGACAGGCGGGGTGCGGCTACGATGACCGGCACAAGGACGGACGGCGCAAGGGAGTCGTCCCCCGGGGCGGCACCCACCGGTGCTGCCCCGATTCCTGCGGACAGGGGCGGCCCCAAGCCGGGGCGAGGAGGGCGGGCCATGGTGCAGAAGGCCAAGATCCTCCTGGTCGATGACCGGCCGGAGAATCTGCTGGCGCTGGAGGCCATCCTCTCTGCGCTCGATCAGACGCTGGTGCGGGCATCGTCCGGGGAGGAAGCGCTCAAAGCGCTGCTCACGGACGACTTCGCGGTGATTCTGCTGGACGTCCAGATGCCGGGCATGGACGGTTTCGAGACGGCCGCGCACATCAAGCGGCGGGAGAGGACCCGGGACATCCCGATCATCTTCCTCACCGCGATCAACCACGGGCCCCACCACACCTTCCGCGGCTACGCGGCGGGCGCGGTGGACTACATCTCCAAGCCGTTCGACCCGTGGGTGCTGCGCGCGAAGGTCTCGGTGTTCGTGGACCTGTACATGAAGAACTGCCAGCTGAAGGAGCAGGCGGCCCTGCTCCGGCTCCAGCTGGAGGGCGGCGGCAAGGGCGGCGTCGGCGACGGCAAGGAGGCGGCCGGGCTGCTCGCGGAGCTGTCCGCGCGCCTCGCGGCCGTCGAGGAGCAGGCCGAAGCCCTCTCCAAGCAGCTCGACGACGACTCCGCGGACGCCGCGGCGGTGGCCACGGCGGCGCATCTGGAGCGCAAGCTGACGGGACTGCGCCGGGCGCTGGACGCGCTGGAGCCGGGTACGGGCAGTCCCTCGTCGATCCCGTCACAGAACTGACGGGCGTCCGCGACGCGTTGGGGCGGCCGGGCGAGCCCGCCGCCCCCTGACCGGGCAACTCTCGCCTGTCCGTACGCCGTGTGAGGCCTGGTCAACTGCCGACCCCTCAGGCACGACACGAACGGGTGAAGCACTGGGCACACGTGTCCAGGGTCGCCTCCGACGGTAATCTCGCACCTATGGCCTCACGTCCCTCCGCAGCCAAGAAGCCGCCCGCGAAGAAGGCGGCCGCATCCGCGAAGGCTCCGGCGAAGAAGGCCGTCGCGAAAAAGGCGCCCGCCAAGAAGGCTCCCGCCCGGAAGGCGCCGGCCAAGAAGGCCGCGCCCGGCAGGCCCGCGCCCCGGCCGGCACCGAACCCCACCGGGGGCGTGTTCCGTCTCGTGCGCGCCCTCTGGCTCGGCCTCGCGCACGCCGTCGGCGCCGTCTTCCGCGGCATAGGACAAGGCGCCAGGAACCTCGACCCCGCGCACCGCAAGGACGGCGTCGCGCTGCTGCTGCTCGCCGTGGCCCTGATCGTCGCCGCGGGTACCTGGGCCGACCTGCGCGGCCCCGTCGGCGACCTGGTCGAGATCCTGGTCACCGGCGCCTTCGGCCGGCTCGACCTGCTGGTGCCGATCCTGGTCGGCATCATCGCCGTCCGCTTCATCCGGCACCCGGAGCAACCGGAGGCCAACGGCCGTATCGTCATCGGCCTGTCCGCGCTCGTTCTGGGCGTGCTCGGCCAGGTGCACATCGCCTGCGGCTCGCCCGCCCGCAGCGACGGCATGCAGGCGATAAGGGACGCCGGCGGTCTCATCGGCTGGGGGGCCGCGACCCCGCTGACGTACACCATGGGCGAGGTGCTCGCCGTACCGCTGCTGGTGCTGCTCACTGTGTTCGGCCTGCTGGTCGTCACCGCCACCCCCGTGAACGCCATTCCGCAGCGGCTGCGGCTGCTCGGGGTGAAGCTCGGCCTGCTGCCCGACCCTGAGGACGACGAGGGCGCCGAGTACCCGGAGTACTCCGCGGACGACGCGCGCTACGACGAGCAGTGGCGCGAAGCGCTGCCCACGCGCCCCCGCAAGCGCCAGGGCGCCCCCCAGGAGTACGACCCCGACCAGGCCGAGCAGCAGGCGCTGGCCAAGCGGCGCGGCCGGCCGCGGCGTTCGGCCGTGCCGCAGCCCGACATGGAACGGCAGATGGACGCCGTGGACGTGGCCGCCGCTGCCGCCGCCGCGCTCGACGGCGCCGTCCTGCACGGCATGCCGCCCTCGCCGATCGTCGCCGACCTCACCCAGGGCGTGAGCGTCGGCGACCGGGCCGAGACGCCCACCCCGACACCGGTCCCCTCCGCCCGCCCCGGACAGGACGTCCCCGCCGCCCGCCCCGAGCAGGAGGCCCCGGCCGTACGCCCCGGGCCCGACGCTCCGGCGGCGCGCCCGAAGGACGAGGCGCCGGCCCGTCCGGCGGCCGAGAAGCCGGTCCCCGGCGTCCGCGACCTCACCAAGGCCCCGCCCGCCGAGACCCGCGACCTGCCCCCGCGCGCCGAACAGCTCCAGCTCTCCGGCGACATCACCTACTCCCTGCCCGTGCTGGACCTGCTGGAGCGGGGCGGCCCGGGCAAGGCGCGCAGCGCCGCCAACGACGCCATCGTGGACGCGCTGACCAACGTCTTCACCGAGTTCAAGGTCGACGCCCGCGTCACCGGCTTCACCCGCGGACCGACGGTCACCCGCTACGAGGTCGAACTCGGCCCCGCCGTGAAGGTCGAGCGGATCACCGCCCTGGCGAAGAACATCGCGTACGCCGTGGCCAGCCCGGACGTGCGGATCATCAGCCCGATCCCCGGCAAGTCGGCGGTCGGCATCGAGATCCCCAACACCGACCGGGAGATGGTCAACCTCGGTGACGTGCTGCGCCTGGCGGAGGCGGCCGAGGACGACCACCCGATGCTGGTCGCGCTCGGCAAGGACGTCGAGGGCGGCTACGTGATGGCCAACATCGCGAAGATGCCGCACATCCTGGTCGCCGGTGCCACCGGCTCCGGCAAGTCGTCCTGCATCAACTGCCTGATCACCTCGATCATGATGCGGGCGACCCCGGAGGACGTGCGCATGGTCCTCGTCGACCCCAAGCGTGTCGAACTGACCGCGTACGAGGGCATCCCGCACCTGATCACGCCGATCATCACCAACCCCAAGCGGGCCGCCGAGGCACTGCAGTGGGTCGTCCGCGAGATGGACCTGCGCTACGACGACCTGGCCGCGTACGGCTTCCGGCACATCGACGACTTCAACGAGGCCGTGCGCAGCGGCAAGGTGAAGTCCCCCGAGGGCAGCGAGCGCGAGCTGCAGCCCTATCCGTACCTGCTGGTGATCGTGGACGAGCTGGCCGACCTGATGATGGTGGCGCCGCGGGACGTCGAGGACGCGATCGTGCGCATCACCCAGCTCGCCCGCGCGGCGGGCATCCACCTGGTGCTCGCCACGCAGCGGCCCTCGGTCGACGTCGTCACCGGTCTGATCAAGGCCAACGTGCCCTCCCGGCTCGCCTTCGCGACCTCCTCGCTCGCCGACAGCCGCGTCATCCTCGACCAGCCGGGTGCCGAGAAGCTGATCGGCAAGGGTGACGGGCTGTTCCTGCCGATGGGTGCGAGCAAGCCGACCCGGCTGCAGGGCGCCTTCGTCACCGAGGCCGAGGTCGCGGCGGTCGTCCAGCACTGCAAGGACCAGATGACGCCGGTCTTCCGGGACGACGTCGTCGTCGGCAGCAAGCAGAAGAAGGAGATCGACGAGGACATCGGCGACGACCTCGACCTGCTGTGCCAGGCCGCCGAGCTGGTGGTCTCCACGCAGTTCGGCTCGACGTCCATGCTCCAGCGCAAGCTGCGCGTCGGCTTCGCCAAGGCCGGGCGGCTGATGGACCTGATGGAGTCGCGGAACATCGTCGGCCCGAGCGAGGGGTCCAAGGCGCGGGACGTGCTGGTGAAGGCCGACGAACTGGACGGCGTGCTGGCCGTGATCCGGGGCGAGACCGAGGGATAGGCGCGCGAGGCGGAGGCGCAGGCGGCCGGACCGGGGGCCGGCGGTCGAGGCAGAAGGACGGGCGGGCGAGGCCTGGGGCCGGCGGTCGACCGGCGGGCACGGGGGAGGCGGGAGCGCGCCACAGAGACGGGCGGGCGAGGCTTGGAGCCGGCGGTCGAGGCAGAAGGACGGGCGGGCGAGGCCTGGGGCCGGCGGTCGACCGGCGAGCACGGGGGAGGCGGGAGCCGCGCCACAGAGACGGGCGGGACCGGGAGCCCGGGCGGATTCGAGGCGGGAGCGGGGGGTAGGCGCAAGGACGTCCGCCGGGGCCGACGGCCGCCCGGCGGGCGGGTACGCCGAGGGCGGGCGGACGGACCGTGATCCACCCGTTAGCCCACGGTGGGCAACCCTTTCGCCTGGCCGCACGTCAAGTTGAGCGAGAGGTCCCGGCGCGGGCACCGCCAGCGACTCCGCGCCCGTTCCACCATCGGATTGTCCGGCCATTCCGATGGCGTACAAAGTACCGCCGCCGGGTCGCTCCATCCTTTGGCACACCCCTAGACTGAACCTCCAGCACAGGCGGCTACACGCTCGAAAGGCGCCCCCGTGTCCATCGGCAACTCCCCTGAAGACGAGCGTCCGTTCGAAGACGTTTCCGAGGAAGCCCGCCCCTCTGCCCGTCCCTCCGTCGGCCGAGTTCTGAAGGACGCCCGGCTCGCCGCCGGGTTGACCGTCGACGAGGTCAGCGCCGCCACCCGGGTCCGCATCGCCATCGTGCACGCCATCGAGGCCGACGACTTCGCCCCCTGCGGAGGGGACGTCTACGCCCGCGGGCACATCCGGACCCTGGCGCGTGAGGTGCATCTGGATCCCGCCCCGCTGCTCGCCCAGTACGACGCCGAGCACGGCGGGCGCCCCGCGCCGACCCCCGCCGCCCCGCTCTTCGAGGCGGAACGTATCCGCCCGGAGCGGCGCGGCCCCAACTGGACCGCCGCCATGGTCGCCGCGATCGTCGTCGTCATCGGTTTCGTCGGCTTCACCGCCTTCAAGGGCGGCGGCAGCGGTGACAGCAGCGCCAAGGCCCAGGTCGCCGAGGGCTCCACCCCCAGCACCAACTCGGCCTCGCCCGGTCCGAAGCACACCCGGCCCGCCGACCCGAAGCCCGCCCCCTCCGACAGCGCCATCGCCGCCGCGCCCCAGGACAAGGTGACCGTGCAGGTCAGCGCGCCGAACGGGCGCAGCTGGATCTCCGCCAAGGACCACAACGGCCGCATGCTCTTCGACGGGCTGCTGAGCAAGGGCGAGTCCAAGACCTTCCAGGACAGCACGAAGATCAACCTGATCCTCGGCGACGCCGGCGCGGTCCAGCTCTACGTCAACGGCAAGAAGATCGAGGACCAGTTCCAGCCGGGCGCCGTGGAGCGCCTCACCTACACCAAGGGCGACCCGCAGGTCGGGTGAGCCCGAGCCCGCGGACCGGGGGCGAACCGGTGGGCAGCCCGGGCGCAGGGGCGCGGGCGGACGGACTGTGGAGGGGTTGGCCGAGATCGGCCAACCCCTTCGACGTGGGGTGTCGGCGGGACAAAGTAGTCTTGAGCCCATGCCTGAACGCCGTACCGTCGCACTCGTCACCCTCGGCTGCGCCCGTAACGAGGTGGACTCGGAGGAGCTCGCAGGCCGTTTGGAGGCGGACGGCTGGCAGCTCGTCGAGGACGCCGCGGACGCCGACGTCGCCGTCGTCAACACCTGTGGCTTCGTGGAAGCCGCCAAGAAGGACTCCGTCGACGCCCTCCTGGAGGCCAACGACCTCAAGGACCACGGCAGAACGCAGGCCGTCGTCGCGGTCGGCTGCATGGCCGAGCGGTACGGCAAGGAACTCGCCGAAGCCCTCCCGGAGGCCGACGGCGTGCTCGGCTTCGACGACTACGCGGACATCTCCGACCGTCTGCAGACCATCCTGAGCGGCGGCATCCACGCCGCGCACACCCCGCGCGACCGCCGCAAGCTCCTGCCGATCAGCCCGGCCCAGCGGCAGGAGGCGGGCGCCGCCGTGGCCCTGCCCGGGCACGGGCCGGCCGACCTGCCCGAGAGCCCGGCCGACCTGCCCGAGGGCGTCGCCCCGGCCTCGGGGCCGCGCGCCCCCCTGCGCCGCCGTCTCGACGGCGCCCCGGTCGCCTCCGTCAAGCTCGCCTCCGGCTGCGACCGGCGCTGCTCCTTCTGCGCGATCCCCTCCTTCCGCGGCTCCTTCATCTCCCGCCGTCCCAGCGACGTGCTGAACGAGACGCGGTGGCTGGCCGAGCAGGGCGTCAAGGAGATCATGCTGGTCTCCGAGAACAACACGTCCTACGGCAAGGACCTCGGCGACATCCGCCTGCTGGAGTCCCTGCTGCCCGAGCTGGCGGAGGTCGACGGCATCGAGCGGGTGCGGGTCAGCTACCTGCAGCCCGCCGAGATGCGCCCCGGTCTCATCGACGTCCTCACCTCCACCCCGAAGGTCGCCCCCTACTTCGACCTCTCCTTCCAGCACTCCGCGCCCGGCGTGCTGCGCGCGATGCGCCGCTTCGGCGACACCGACCGCTTCCTGGAACTGCTGGACACCATCCGCTCCAAGGCGCCCCAGGCCGGTGTCCGCTCCAACTTCATCGTCGGTTTCCCCGGCGAGTCGGAGGCCGACCTCGGCGAGCTGGAGCGCTTCCTGAACGGCGCCCGGCTCGACGCCATCGGTGTCTTCGGCTACTCCGACGAGGAGGGCACCGAAGCGGCGACGTACGAGAACAAGCTGGACGAGGACGTCGTCGCCGAGCGGCTGGCACGTGTCTCCCGGCTGGCCGAGGAACTCGTCTCCCAGCGCGCCGAGGAGCGCGTCGGCGAGACGGTGCGGGTACTCGTCGAGTCCGTGGACCCCGAGGACGGCGTGTCCGGCCGGGCCGCGCACCAGGCCCCTGAGACAGACGGCCAGGTGCTTCTCACCGACGGCGAGGGCCTGGTCGCGGGCCGTATGGTCGAGGCGAAGGTGATCGGCACGCAGGGCGTGGACCTGGTGGCGGAGCCGCTGGCGGATGTGCCGGCGGATGCGCCCGGGTGGAGTGAGGAGGCGGGCAGATGACCGGAGTCCCGGCATCCGCGGCGGGCGGCCCCTCCGGCGCGCGGCCGGTGGCCAAGGGAGCGGCGGCACGCCGTTCCGGCGCGGCCGGGCCCTCCGGCGCGGCCGGAAAGCCCGGTGCCGCGAAGGCCGGCGCGACGGCGTCCGGTGCCGTGACCTCCGGCGGCGGGACCGAGGGAACCGAGGGCGCGGTGCGGGAAGAGGACGACGCGAGGCCCGCGCGCGGCGGCAAGATCACGGCCGCCGCCGTCAACCAGGCCAGCGTGTGGAACGTCGCCAATCTGCTGACCATGCTCCGGCTGCTCCTGGTGCCCGGCTTCGTGGCCCTGATGCTGGCGGACGGCGGGTACGACCCGGCGTGGCGCTCGTACGCATGGGCCGCCTTCGCCATCGCCATGATCACGGACCTGTTCGACGGACACCTGGCCCGCACGTACAACCTCGTCACCGACTTCGGGAAGATCGCCGACCCCATCGCCGACAAGGCGATCATGGGAGCGGCGCTGATCTGTCTCTCCGGGCTCGGCGACCTGCCCTGGTGGGTGACAGGAGTGATCCTCGGCCGGGAAGTCGGGATCACCCTCCTGCGGTTCCTCGTCATCCGCTACGGAGTCATCCCCGCGAGCCGCGGCGGCAAGCTCAAGACGCTCACGCAGGGCGTGGCGGTCGGGATGTACGTCCTGGCGCTGACGGGCTGGCTGGCCACCCTGAGGTTCTGGGTGATGGCCGCGGCCGTGGTGCTGACCGTGGTGACCGGACTCGACTACGTGAAACAGGCCATTGTGCTGCGCAGGCGGGGAATCGCCGAGCGCCGGGCCGCGTTGAAGGAATCGGAAGCGTGAGTTCTGACGCCGCCGAGGTCGTGGAACTACTGACGGTGAGGGGTGAGACGCTCGCCGTCGCGGAGTCGCTGACCGGCGGTCTCGTCGCGGCGGAGATCACCTCGGTACCTGGGGCCTCCAGGGTCTTCCGGGGCTCGGTCACCGCCTACGCCACAGAACTGAAGCACCGGCTGCTGGGTGTCGACGCCACTCTGCTGGCCGAGCGGGGAGCGGTGGATCCGCAGGTCGCGGCCGAGATGGCGGCCGGGGTCCGCCGGGCTCTCGGCGCGGACTGGGGCATTGCGACCACCGGGGTCGCCGGCCCCGACCCCCAGGACGGACAGCCCGTCGGGACCGTCTTCGTCGCCGTGGACGGGCCGCCCGGAGCGCGGAACGGAGCGGAGGGTGGCGGGAAAACGGCGGCACTGCGGTTGAACGGCGGCCGGGCGGACATTCGTATGGAGAGTGTACGGAGCGTACTCGCACTGCTGATTGAGCGGATCGCGGGCGAACAGAGCGGAAATGAGCGGGCACAGGATACGGAACGGAACGGGGGGTTTTGATGTTTGCAGCCCTGAGTGAACACGACATCGCTCCCCGCACGGCCGCGTCACGAGGCGGTACGGTGGGGCGTGAAGGATGCGGCTACGCGGTCCGAGGAGGGAGCCACCGATGATTCTGCTCCGTCGCCTGCTGGGTGACGTGCTGCGTCGGCAGCGCCAACGCCAGGGCCGTACTCTGCGCGAAGTCTCCTCGTCCGCCCGAGTCTCGCTCGGCTATCTCTCCGAGGTGGAGCGGGGGCAGAAGGAGGCTTCCTCCGAGCTGCTCTCCGCCATCTGCGACGCGCTGGACGTACGGATGTCCGAGCTCATGCGGGAAGTGAGCGACGAGCTCGCCCTCGCCGAGCTGGCCCAGTCTGCTGCGGCCACCGATCACGTGCCGGGGCCGGTTCGCCCGATGCTGGGTTCCGTGTCGGTGACCGGTGTGCCACCGGAACGGGTGACGATCAAGGCGCCCGCCGCCGAGGCGGTGGACGTGGTCGCCGCGTGACGGTCACGTGCGCGTGAGCTGACGCATACGTCGTGAGGCCCCGGCCGGGGCTTCTCCGGGAGACCGGAGGAGTACGGCCGGGGCCTTCGTGCTGCGGGGACGCCCACGGTCACCTCGAGGGTCCGTCGCGTTGCCGGTGTGCGGCGGTCCGGTGATGGTGGAGGGCGGGCCGGGTCTCGGTCGAAGGGTGCCGGGAGGAGTGGCACCTCAGCAGCAGCGCGTACGAGCCCCGGTGCCCCCTCCTGCACGCGAGGGCGGCGTTCTGGTGGCGTGCGGCGCGTCGGCTCCTCGGCGGCCGGCATCGGGCTGGAGGTGGGTGCGTGGGTGCGGATGCGGGACCGATAGTGCGCGGGGGCGCCGCCCTGGCGCTCGGTGCGGTGTGGTGGTGGGCGGTGGTGCGCCTGGTGCTGACAGGCGGCGGGGGGCTGTGGGAGGCGACGGTCGCGGCGGGCGGTTGGGGTCTGAGCGTGCTGCCCCTGCACTGTGTGCGGGCGCCGCGCCGTTCCGGGGACCTGGACGAACCTGACCACGTCGACGGCCCTGACGACCCCGGCGAACTCGACGGCCTTGACGACCGCAGCCCCGTCGGTCGTCGGTGCTCGGTCAGCGAAGCGGTGGCGAGCGAACCGAAACCGGGCGAACCGGGGCCCGCTCTTGGGCTGTCCCCCGCGTCCGCAAAGAGCGGTGCCCCGGCTTCCGCCTCCGGGGTGATCGGCGGGGCGGTGCTCGGCGAGTCCGGGGGGTGGCCCTACGGGCACGGTGGGCGCACGCCGTCCGCCGAGGGCGGTGGCTGGCCGTTCGGGGCCGCGGAGGACCCGTTCCGGGACGAGTGGGATGGAGGGGGAGCCGGGGGAGGAGGAACGGGGGAAGGGGAAGAAGCAGGAAGAAGCTGACGTGGCGTCAGCGGTGCGCGCGGGGGTGCGGGTAGCGCTCCCGCCACTTCTGCGGGGAACCCGGTGGCGGGGCGGGGCCCGCCTGGCAGGCCGGGCACCAGTACGTGGGACGCTCCTGGGAGCCGTCGCCCTGGTCGGCCACCCGGACGGACGTTCCGCAGCGCAGGCAGGGGCGGGGCGCACGGCCGTAGACGAACAGGTCCTGACCCCGCAGGCCCGTGGTCCGGCGGACCACACGGTCGCGGTTGGCTTCCAGGAGCCGCTGGGCGAGGGCGGGCAGCTTCGCGGCGCGGTCGGCGGGCAGGGCGCCCACGGGCAGCCACGGTGTGACGCGGAGCAGGAAGCACAGCTCGCTCTTGTAGACATTGCCGATGCCGGCGAGGTTGCGCTGGTCGAGCAGGGCCTCGCCGAGTTCGCGGGACGGGTCGGCGAGGAGGTTGGTCAGGGCCAGGTCCGGGCTCCAGTCGGGACCGAGGAGGTCCGGGCCGAGGTGACCGACGGCACGCTCCTCCTCGGTGCTGCGCAGCAGCTCCAGAACGGGGAGGCGGTAGCCGACGGCGGCACGGTCGGCGGTGGCGAGGACGGCCCGGATCTGGTGGGCGGGGCCGCCCTTCCAGCGTTCCCCGCTGCCGTACACCCTCCAGGCGCCCTCCATCCGCAGGTGCGAGTGCAGGGTGAGGCCGCCCTCGAAGCGGGTGAGCAGGTGTTTGCCGCGCGAGACGGTGTTCAGCACCGTCCGGCCGGCCAGATCGGCAGTGGCGTACTTCGGCACCCGGAAGTCGCTGCGGGTCAGCACCTTGCCCGCGAGCGCGTCGTGCAACCGCCTCGCGGCCTGCCAGACCGTGTCACCCTCGGGCATGCGTCAAGGGTGACACGGGACCGGGCCTTCCGGTCCGGTCACAGGGTCTCGGCCGTGCGGTTCCGGTCATGGAGGCCAGGCCCTCGGTTCCGGTGGGGCGGGCCGCACGGCCGGGTCATGCGCGCAGGCGCAGCCCGCGGGGTGTCGCGATGAAGCCCGCTCCTTCCAGCAGGGCGCCCAAGGGAGAGGTCAGGGCGGAGGCGCCGTTGACCCGCTCCACCGTGACGGTGCCGAGGGAGCCCGCGCGGGCCGCGGCGGCCAGCCCTTCGGCAGCCTCCCGCAGACGGGGATCGTCGGTGGCCGCGGCGTCCGTGTCGGCGGGCCAGGCCAGCAGGGTCTTTCCGCCGCGTTCCATGTAGAGCGTCAGCTCGCCGTCCACGAGCACCACGAGCGAACCGGCCTTGCGCCCCGGTTTGTGCCCGGCGCCCGTCGGCGGCTCGGGCCAGGGCAGGGCGGCGCCATAGGCGTTCGCGGGGTCGGCCGCCGCCAGCACGACCGCCCGGGAACCGGCGGGGACGTCACGCCCAGCGCCCCCTCGACTGCCGGCGCCCGTGCCGTACGTGAAGGAGTGCCCGCCGCCTCTCGGCCCGCCCCGGCCCGGAGCGGCGAGGTCCGCGGGCGAGACGTAGTCCCCCGGAGAGAGCCGGCCGGATGCCGACCGGTCCGGCTCATGATTCCGGCCCGGCAGGTCCAGGTCCCCGGCCGGACCCGCCGCGCCGAAGCCGTCGTGGGACAGAGGCTCTCCGTCGTGCAGCGTGCCGCGGTCGGGGCGGTCGGCGGAGGGCGTCCCGAAGCCGTCGGGGCCCCCGCCGAACCCCGTTCCGGGCAGGCCCTCGCGCCGCTCCCGGGCATTGGCCACCGCCCGCAGCCGGTCCACGGCGCCGTCCATCGCGAACTGGGCGGCGCCCAGCCCCTCGACCACGTACCCGCGGCGGGCCTGGCCGCTCTCCTCGAAGGCGGACAGGATCCGGTACACGGCGGAGAAACCGCCCTCGACGCCCTCCGCGGACACCGCGCCCCGGGTGACCACGCCGTGCCGGTCGAGCAGGGTGCGGGCCAGGGCGTGGGCGTGCACGGTCGGGTCGGCTTCGCGGACGGGCAGCAGGGACCAGCGGCCGGCGACGGTCGGCGGGCCGCTGCGCGAGGCGGGCCGGGCCGCTGCCGTCAGGGAGCCGTAGCGTCCGCGCGGGACGGCGCGCTTGGCGCGGTGGGCCGTGGATCCGGCGGTGCGGCCGGAACCGAGCAGGGCACGCATCGGGGCCAGGGTGTCGTTGGTGAGCCGTCCGGACCAGGCGAGGTCCCAGAGCGTGTCCGCCAGTTCGGGATCGGTGGCCTCGGGGTGGGTGGTCGCCCGGACCTGGTCGGCGATCTGGCGGAAGAACAGGCCGTACCCGCCGGAGAGGGCGTCGAGCACCGAACGGTGCAGCGCGGTCAGCTCCAGGGGGTGCGGCGGCGGCAGGAGCAGGGGGGCCGCGTCCGCCAGGTACAGCGAGACCCAGCCGTCCTTGCCGGGCAGCGCGCCCGCGCCCGCCCACACCACCTCGCCGGCGGCGGTGAGCTCGTCGAGCATCGCCGGGGTGTAGCCGGTCACCCGGGAGGGCAGCACGAGCTTCTCCAGCGCCGACGCCGGCACGGAAGCACCCTGTACCTGTTCGACCGCGCGCACCAGTCCGTCGACGCCCCGCAGGCCGTGCCCCTTGCCGATGTGCTGCCACTGCGGCAGGAACTGGGCGAGAGCAGCCGGCGGGACCGGCTCCAGTTCGTGTCGCAGCGCGGCCAGCGAGCGGCGGCGCAGCCTGCGCAGTACGGCGGCGTCGCACCACTCCTGGCCGATGCCCGCCGGGTGGAACTCGCCCTGGACCACCCGGCCCGCGGCGGCCAGCCGCTGCAACGCCCCCTCGGTGACCGCCGCACCCAGGCCGAACCGGGTCGCGGCGGTCGCCGACGTGAACGGGCCGTGGGTACGGGCGTGGCGCGCGAGGAGATCACCCAGGGGGTCCTTGACCGGCTCGGTGAACGCCTCCGGGACCCCCACCGGCAGCGCCGTGCCGAGCGCGTCGCGCAGGCGGCCGGCGTCCTCGACGGCCGCCCAGTGGTCGGCGCCCGCGATTCTGACTCGGATGGCCCGGCGCCGGGCGGCCAGCTCCTCGGCCCAGCCCGGCTCCGCCCCGCGCGCGCTCAGCTCCGCGTCGGTGAGCGGCCCGAGCAGCCGCAGGACGTCCGCGACGCCTTCGACGTCCTTGACGCGGCGGTCCTCGGTCAGCCACTGCAGCTCGCGCTCCAGCTCGGCGAGCACCTCGGCGTCCAGCAGCTCACGCAGCTCCGCCTGCCCGAGCAGCTCGGCCAGCAGCCGCGAGTCCAGGGAGAGCGCGGCGGCGCGGCGCTCGGCCAGCGGTGAGTCGCCCTCGTACAGGAACTGGGCGACGTAGCCGAAGAGCAGCGAGCGCGCGAAGGGGGAGGGTTCGGGGGTGGTCACCTCGACCAGGCGGACCCTGCGGGACTCGATGTCCCCCATCAGCTCGACCAGGCCGGGGACGTCGAAGACGTCCTGGAGGCACTCGCGGACCGCTTCCAGGACGATCGGGAACGAGCCGAACTCGCTCGCCACCTGCAGCAACTGGGCGGCGCGCTGGCGCTGCTGCCACAGTGGGGTGCGCTTGCCGGGGTTGCGGCGGGGCAGCAGCAGCGCGCGGGCGGCGCACTCGCGGAAGCGGGAGGCGAACAGAGCGGAGCCGCCGACCTGGTCGGTGACGGTCTGGTCGACCTCCCCCTTGTCGAAGGCGACGTCCGCCGCCCCGATCGGCGCCTGCCCGGCGTCGTACTCCGCGCCGGTCTTCAGGGGCTGTGCGTCGAGCAGGTCCAGGCCCATGAGGTCGGCGTCGGGCAGGCGCAGCACGATGCCGTCGTCGGCGTGCATGACCTGCGCGTCCATGCCGTAGCGCTCGGACAGGCGGGCGCCGAGGGCCAGCGCCCAGGGGGCGTGCACCTGGGCGCCGAAGGGCGAGTGCACGACGACCCGCCAGTCGCCCAGTTCGTCACGGAAGCGCTCCACGACGATCGTCCGGTCGTCGGGGACGTGGCCGCAGGACTCCCGCTGTTCGGCCAGGTAGGACAGGACGTTGTCCGCGGCCCAGGCGTCCAGGCCGGCCGCGAGGAGCCGGAGCCGGGCGTCCTCGTCGGACAGGGAGCCGACCTCACGCAGGAACGCGCCCACCGCGCGGCCCAGCTCCAGCGGACGGCCCAGCTGGTCACCCTTCCAGAAAGGCAGCCGGCCGGGTACGCCCGGCGCGGGGGAGACCAGGACCCGGTCGCGGGTGATGTCCTCGATGCGCCAGGAACTCGTGCCCAGGGTGAACACGTCGCCCACCCGGGACTCGTAGACCATCTCCTCGTCCAGTTCGCCGACCCGGCCGCCGCCCTTCTTGGGGTCGGAACCGGCGAGGAAGACCCCGAACAGGCCGCGGTCGGGGATCGTGCCCCCGGAGGTGACGGCGAGGCGCTGCGCCCCGGGCCGGCCGGTGACCGTGCCCGCCACGCGGTCCCACACCACGCGCGGGCGCAGTTCCGCGAACGCGTCCGAGGGGTAGCGGCCGGCGAGCATGTCGAGGACGGCCGTGAACGCCGAGTCCGGCAGGGAGGCGAACGGCGCCGCCCGGCGGACCAGTGCCAGCAGGTCGTCGACCTGCCAGGTGTCCAGGGCCGTCATCGCGACGAGCTGCTGGGCGAGGACGTCCAGCGGGTTGGCGGGCACCCGCAGGGACTCGATGGCACCGGAGCGCATCCGCTCGGTGACGACGGCGGCCTGGACCAGGTCGCCGCGGTACTTCGGGAAGACCACACCGGTGGAGACGGCACCGACCTGGTGTCCCGCGCGGCCCACGCGCTGCAGCCCGGAGGCCACGGACGGCGGTGACTCGACCTGGACGACCAGGTCCACGGCGCCCATGTCGATGCCCAGCTCCAGGCTGGAGGTGGCGACCACCGCCGGGAGACGGCCCGCCTTGAGGTCCTCCTCGACCAGGGCCCGCTGCTCCTTGGAGACCGAGCCGTGGTGGGCGCGGGCGATGACGGGCGGCGCGCCGTGCGCCGCCCCGGAGCCGCCCATCAGCTCGGCCGGGGAGTGGTGCTCGTCCAGGGGCTCCCCGGTGGCCCGCTCGTAGGCGATCTCGTTGAGCCGGTTGCACAGGCGCTCGGCGAGCCGTCGGGAGTTGGCGAAGACGATCGTCGAGCGGTGCGCCTGGACCAGGTCGGTGATCCGCTCCTCCACGTGCGGCCAGATGGAGGGCCGCTCCGCGCCGTCGTCGCCGTCGGCGGCCGGGGCGCCTCCCAGCTCGCCCAGGTCCTCCACCGGCACGACGACCGACAGGTCGAACTCCTTGCCGGACTCGGGCTGGACGATCTCCACCTTGCGGCGCGGCGACAGGTAGCGGGCGATCTCGTCGACCGGGCGGACGGTCGCGGACAGCCCGATGCGGCGGGCCGGTTTCGGCAGCAGCTCGTCCAGGCGCTCCAGGGACAGCGCCAGGTGGGCGCCCCGCTTGGTGCCCGCCACCGCGTGCACCTCGTCCAGGATCACCGTCTCGACGCCGGTCAGCGCGTCGCGCGTGGCCGAGGTGAGCATCAGGAACAGCGACTCGGGGGTGGTGATCAGGATGTCCGGCGGGCGGGTGGACAGGGCGCGGCGCTCGGCGGCCGGGGTGTCCCCGGAGCGGATGCCGACCTTCACCTCGGGCTCGGGCAGGCCCAGGCGGACGGATTCCTGCCGGATGCCGGTGAGCGGACTGCGCAGGTTGCGCTCCACGTCGACGGCGAGGGCCTTGAGCGGGGAGACGTAGAGCACCCGGCAGCGCTTCTTCGGGTCGGCAGGGGGAGGGGTGGAGGCCAACTGGTCCAGGGCGGCGAGGAAGGCGGCCAGGGTCTTGCCGGAACCGGTCGGGGCGACCACCAGGACGTCCGAGCCCGCGCCGATGGCCTGCCACGCGCCGGCCTGGGCCGCGGTGGGCGCGGAGAACGCCCCCGCGAACCAGCCGCGGGTCGCGGGGGAGAAGCCGCCGAGGGCCCGGTGTGCGTCGCTGACCATGCGTCCATCCTGCACCCGGCCACTGACAATGCGGGCTGACCTGGGCATTTGCCGCAGCCTGCGGCGCGAAGGGAGCGCGTCGGCCCGGCGGCGACGGAGAATCGACGCATGGCGGCACCGGGCGGCGAACGGGCACGGCACTGGCAGTACGAGGAACTGCCCGGTGTCGACCTGCTCCGTGCCCGCTACGTCCGCAAGGAGTTCGTCCGCCACACCCACGAGCACTTCGTGATCGCCGCCATCGCCGAGGGCGTCGAGGTGTTCCGCCACCGCGGCACCGACCAGTACGCGGGGCCGGGGGCCCTCGCGCTGGTCGATCCGGACACACCGCACACCGGCCGAGCGGGCGTGCCCGAGGGATGGCGGTACGGCGCGGTGTACCCGGCGCCCGAACTGGTGGCCGAGATCGCTGCCGAGACGACGACGCTCCGCGGGACACCGGGCTTCGTGAGCCCGGTGCTCGACGACCCCCGCGCCGCCGCACTGGTCCACCGGGTGCTGCGCGCGGCCGACGAGGGGAACGCACTCGCCGCCGACACCCTCCTGAGGGTCACGGTGACCCGGCTCCTGAGGCTGAACGGGGGCACCCGGCCCCAGCGGGAGGTCCGCACGGCGGGGCACGCCATCGCGGCACGCGCGCGTGCCGTCCTGGAGGAACGGATGGCCCGGCCGCCGACCCTGGAAGGCCTGGCGAAGGAGCTGGGGACGGGCCCGTTCGCCCTGCTGCGCGCCTTCCGGGACGCCTACGGGATGCCGCCGCACACCTGGCTGACCGACGCCCGGGTGCGCCGGGCCCTGCGGCTGCTGGACGCGGGCACCGCACCGGCCGCCGTCGCCGCGGCCGTCGGCTTCACCGACCAGTCGCACCTCAGCAGGCACTTCTCCCGGATCGTCGGCGTGCCGCCGGGCGCCTACCAGCGGGAGCGCAAGAACGTACAAGACGCGCGGTCGCGGCTGCTCCTACCGTCCGGGAGGTGGCAGAAGAGACAGCTCTCGCAGACATACGCGCCGGCGGCGCAGGAGCCGCCCACGGAGGAGAACCGGACGCCGCCGTCGCCCGGGACGCCCTCGGGGTCGGGATCGCCGTAGGACTGTCCGGGTTCGCCTTCGGGGTGACCTCGGCGGGCAGCGGGCTCACCCTGCTCCAGACCTGCGCGCTCAGCCTCCTGGTGTTCACCGGAGCCTCCCAGTTCGCCCTCGTCGGGGCGCTGGCGGCCGGTGGCAATCCGCTCACCGCTGCGGCGGGCGCCTTCTTCCTGGGGATCCGCAACGCCTTCTACGGGCTCCGGCTCTCCCAGTTGCTGGCCCTCCCACGCTGGGCCCGGCCGTTCGCCGCACAGTGGGTCATCGACGAGACCACCGCGGTGGCCCTCGCGCAGCCCACGCGGCGCAGCGCGCGGATCGGCTTCACGGTCACCGGCGTCACCCTCTACGTCCTGTGGAACCTCACCACGCTGCTCGGTGCCCTGGGGGCCCAGGCCATCGGGGACACCGGTGCCTGGGGTCTGGACGCCGCCGGGCCCGCCGTGTTCCTGGCCCTGCTGGCACCCATGCTGAAGACCGCCACCGAACGGACGGTCGCCGCCCTCGCGGTGCTCCTCGGGCTCGGCCTGCTGCCCGTCCTGCCCGCCGGGGTGCCGGTCCTGGCGGCAGCCCTCGCCGCGCCGGCCGTGCTGTACCTCGACGGGCGCCGCAGGAGCGGCGCACACGGCGGCGCGGCCGGCGGCGAGGGGGCCGGCGTAGCGGACGACGCACCACAGAGCGCACCAGACGCACGGAAGGAAGACCGGTGAACACCTGGACCGCGGTCGTCGTGACCGCCCTCGGCTGCTACGCCGTCAAGCTGGCCGGGCTGCTCGTCCCGGCGGGCGCGCTGGAACGGCCGCTGGTGCGGCGGCTCGCCGCCCTGCTCCCCGTCGCCCTGCTCGCCGCCCTCACCGCGCAGCAGACGTTCGCCGACGGGCGTGCGCTCGTTCTGGACGCCCGGGCGGCGGGCCTCGCCGCCGCCGCCGTGGCGCTGGTGCTGCGGGCCCCGTTCCTGCTCATCGTCGCGGTGGCCGTGGCGGTGACGGCCGGGGTACGGGCCATGGCCGGCTGAGCGGGCCTTCAGCCAATGACGCGGCCGTGGGCCCGCAAGGTGCGCAGGGCCTCGATGGTCGCCATGGGCCGCGCCTCCAGCGCGGGAGCGGGCGCCCACCGACGCCACGTGAGCGGCCAGCCGCCGTCCTCCTGCTGCCGGCCGGCGAGGAAGTCGAGCGAGCGGGCCATCTCCTCGTCGGTGAACCACGCGCGCGCGAGGGACGCCGGTCCCCTCGCGAAGTCGTGCGGGAAGTGGTGCTCCGCCGGGGCGTAACCGGGTGCGACCGGCCAGTCCCCCAGGCGCGCGGGGTCCAGCACCGCCAGCCGCTGTGCGCGCACCAGGCGGCCGAGCCGGTCGGCGGCGGCCCGCGCGCGCGGGCGGTCGGGTGCGGAGTCCAGGAAGGCTACGGCCGCCTCCACCTCGTACGGGTGGGGCGTGTCGAGGGACTCGATCCGCTGCCAGCAGAAGTCGGTCGCCCGGAACAGCCAGGCGTGCCAGACCTCGTTGCGGTGCAGCAGGCCGACGACCGGCCCGGTGGCCAGCAGGTCGCCCGGCGGGTCGTCCCGGATCGGCACGAAGGGGGCCGCCGGATACTCTCGCCGGCCGGGCCCGACCGCGGGCAGCGCGCCGTCGGCGGTGGAGACGGAGGTCAGGTAGCGGCACACGCGCTCCACGCGCCGCCCGCCGCAGCGCCCGATGGAGTCGAGCACCCGCAGCGCGTACGCGGTGTGCAGCGGCCGGCTGACCGGACCGCGCAGGTCGGGCTCCAGGGCGTGGCCGTACCCGCCGTCCTCGTTGCCGTAGGCGTCCAGCGCGGTCTCCACGGGGTCCGCGCCGCCGTTCAGGAAGTGGTGCGCGAAGAGCCGCTGCTCCAGCACGCGCGCGGTCAGCCACACGAAGTGTTCGGCGCGGAACAGCGGGGAGGCCGCCGGGGGCGGCGGGGGAGAGGGGAACACACCTGTCTCGGCCATGGACCCGACCGTAGGGCGCCCGGCCGCCCCAACAGGCGGTCCCGGCCGGGGCTACCCCCGGGGGCGGGATACTGGGGGCATGCGGTTGACGGTCTTCTGGGAGCGGATGGCGGAGCACTTCGGCGCCGGGTACGCCGACACCTTCGCACGCGATCACGTGATGTCCGAGCTGGGCGGGCGCACGGTGCACGAGGCACTGGCGGCGGGCTGGGAGGCCAAGGACGTCTGGCGCGTGGTCTGCCATGTGATGAACGTCCCAGGGGAGAGACGGTGACCTGAGACGGTCACCGGCCACAAAGACGGACGGGCCGTACGGGACTGTCGGTGGCGTGGGCGACACTGGCACGGTGGCACCCACTGACGAGTCCGGGCAGACGGCCCCGCACGCGACCCCGACCGGTACGACACCGCCTGCCCGGCCCCCCGCCGAGGGCGCTGCCCGGGCGACCGCGCGCATGCCGCGCTGGCTGCCCCGCGCCATGGTGCTCGCCCTCGCGCTCGTCGCCGCCTTCCAGTTCGGCAGCTGGGCCTTCCACCAGGTGACCGGCCTGCTGGTCAACATCCTCATCGCGTTCTTCCTGGCGCTGGCCATCGAGCCCGCGGTGAGCCGTATGGCGGCCCGCGGCATGCGCCGGGGCTTCGCCACCTTCCTGGTCTTCCTGGGGCTGACGATCGCCGCGGCGGGCTTCGTCACCCTGCTCGGGTCGATGCTCGCCGGGCAGATCATCAAGATGGTCGAGGGCTTCCCGGAGTACCTCGACTCCGTCATCCACTGGGTCAACGCCAAGTTCCACACCGACCTGCGGCGGGTCGACATCCAGGAAGGGCTGCTGCACTCCGACTGGCTGCGCAAGTACGCGCAGAACGGCGCCGCGGGCGTGCTCGACGTGTCCACGCAGGTGCTCGGCGGCCTGTTCCAGATGCTGACGATCGGGCTGTTCTCGTTCTACTTCGCGGCCGACGGCCCGAGGCTGCGCCGTGCCCTGTGCTCGGTGCTGCCGCCCGCCCGCCAGGCCGAGGTGCTGCGCGCGTGGGAGATCGCCGTCGACAAGACCGGCGGCTACCTGTACTCGCGCAGCCTGATGGCGCTCATCTCCGGTGTCGCGCACTACATCCTGCTGCAGGCCCTCGGCGTTCCCTACGCGCCCGTGCTCGGCGTCTGGGTCGGCCTGGTGTCGCAGTTCATCCCCACCATCGGCACCTATCTCGCGGGCGCCCTGCCGATGCTGATCGCCTTCACGGTCAACCCCTGGTACGCGCTGTGGGTACTGATCTTCGTCGTGGTCTACCAGCAGTTCGAGAACTACATGCTGCAGCCCAAGCTGACCGCGAAGACCGTGGACATCCACCCGGCGGTCGCCTTCGGCTCGGTCATCGCGGGCACCGCCCTGCTCGGCGCCGTCGGCGCGCTGATCGCGATTCCGGCGGTGGCCACGTTGCAGGCCTTCCTCGGGGCGTACGTGAAGCGGTACGCCGTCACCGACGACCCCCGTGTCCACGGCCACCGCACCCGGGCCCCGGCAGCGGGCCTGCGCACGCGCGTACGGCGGCTGTGGGCGGCGCAACCCGCGGCGGACCCGGCGGCAGCGCGGGCGCGGGGCGGCGCGCAGGAGGAGCCCGGTGCTCCGGCGGGGGTGGCCGGGACCGGGGCGGCGGACGCCCGGGGGCCCGCGGTGGCCGAGGAGGGCTCCACCGGGGACTGACCCGGACGGGCCGGGCCGCCCGGCCGGGCAGCCGGACGGCGTCACTGTGCGGGGCCCGGGCGGGCCGCCCGATGCCGGCCGGGGCCCAGCGGCGGACGCCGTCTCCGCACGCGGCTCAGCGGCTCAGTACCGCCCGGAGTCCGGCGCCGGGGCCCGCTGCCGCGTAGGCGCCGACCGCTGCGGTGACGATCCGCACGCGGGCCCGCTCGTCCCGGGACGTGCGCGACAGCAGCCAGGCCGGCGCGGGCAGCACCAGCACGGCGGGCAGACTCACGCCGTGCAGCGGCTTGAGCGGAGCGGTCGAGTGGTACGCCGCCTGCTGGTGACCGGTCCGGGTGAGCACCACCCCGCGCGCGATCATCGCGGCACCCGAAGCCGACGCGACGAGCAGGATCGCGAACCCGGAGCGCAGCGCGCGGGCCATCCCCGCGGGTCCCTTCGGAAGGTGCCGGAAGGACGCGAGCGCGCACCCGGTCAGGAGCACCACGAGGACCCCGCCGCCCACGGCGAGCGTCATCGACCCCGCCGTGTCGAAGGGCGTCTCCGTGTTCAGGCGGGAGGGCACCCGGCGCCATGCCGGGAGGGTGATCCCGCCCACCTCGACGACACAGTCGGCGGCGAGGAGGACGAGCAGCGCGGCGCGGGGCCGTTCCCCCACACGCAGGTACGACGTGATCCAGGTGAGCGCGATCAGCGTCAGCCCGAAGGACAGGCCGAAGGTGACCGGCTTGCGCCAGGGCACGGGACCGTTCCGCGGGCCGCCGTCGACCGCGAACACCGCCCACCTCGCGCACACCGCGCGGAGCAGCCAAGGGGGCGGAGCAGGCGGGGAGCCGGCCCGAGTCAGGGGCCGGACCACGGGGCGGACCGCGGGCCGGTCCGGCGACGGTGTCCGGCGGCGGACACCGGGGCGGGGTGTGGAGGCGGGCAGCGGGGCGAGGCGGGGTGTGGCGCGCTTGACACAAAAATCGAACATCTATTCTTGTGGAGGCTCCGGCAAGGCTCAACCGAGGGGATTTCGCCCGACTTTGGGGTACTTCATCCCGTGGTTATCCACAGGCCGGACGTGCGTCGAGGCGCATTGTCAGTGGCAGGCGTTAGCGTCTTTGACGTGAAGCGATCGACTCAAGCAAACCGGGTGGAACCCATGGCAGGAACCGACCGCGAGAAGGCGCTCGACGCCGCGCTCGCACAGATTGAACGGCAATTCGGCAAGGGCGCGGTCATGCGCATGGGCGAGCGGTCGATGGAGCCCATCGAGGTCATCCCGACCGGGTCGACCGCCCTCGACGTGGCCCTCGGCGTCGGCGGCCTGCCGCGCGGCCGTGTCGTGGAGATCTACGGCCCGGAGTCCTCCGGCAAGACGACCCTGACCCTGCACGCCGTGGCCAACGCGCAGCGGGCCGGCGGCCAGGTGGCCTTCGTGGACGCGGAGCACGCCCTCGACCCCGAGTACGCGAAGAAGCTCGGCGTCGACATCGACAACCTGATCCTCTCCCAGCCGGACAACGGCGAGCAGGCGCTGGAGATCGTGGACATGCTGGTCCGCTCCGGCGCGCTCGACCTCATCGTCATCGACTCGGTCGCCGCGCTCGTGCCGCGCGCGGAGATCGAGGGAGAGATGGGCGACTCGCACGTGGGTCTGCAGGCCCGCCTGATGAGCCAGGCCCTGCGCAAGATCACCAGCGCGCTCAACCAGTCGAAGACCACCGCGATCTTCATCAACCAGCTGCGCGAGAAGATCGGCGTGATGTTCGGCTCCCCGGAGACCACGACCGGTGGCCGCGCGCTGAAGTTCTACGCCTCGGTGCGCATCGACATCCGCCGTATCGAGACCCTGAAGGACGGCACGGAGGCGGTCGGCAACCGCACCCGCTGCAAGGTCGTCAAGAACAAGGTCGCGCCCCCCTTCAAGCAGGCGGAGTTCGACATCCTCTACGGCCAGGGCATCAGCCGTGAGGGCGGCCTGATCGACATGGGCGTGGAGCACGGCTTCGTGCGCAAGGCCGGTGCCTGGTACACGTACGAGGGCGACCAGCTCGGCCAGGGCAAGGAGAACGCGCGCAACTTCCTGAAGGACAACCCCGACCTGGCCAACGAGATCGAGCGGAAGATCAAGGAGAAGCTGGGCGTCGGCGTGCGTCCGGAGGAGCCCGCCGCCGAGCCGGACGCGGCCGCCTCCGCGGCCACGGGCGACGCGGCCAAGACGGTGCCCGCCCCGGCGGCCGCCAAGGCCACCAAGCCCAAGGCCGCCACCGCCAAGAGCTGACCGTGACACGACGAACGGACTGGCCCGAGGACGAGGACGGGTACGCGTACCCGGCTTCCGGTGCCCCACGGGGGAGGGGCACCGGAGACCGCCTCGGCACCGGCGCGGCCACCGGTCCGGGTGTCCACCGGGACGACGTACCGCACGGGCCGGAACGTGACGCCACCCACCGGAGCGGCGCCTACGGGGACGGCGCCTACGGGGACGGCGCCTACGGGGACGGCGACACCTACGGACAGGACCCTTCCGACGCCGACGCGTACGGGGGCGGCTCTGACGGAGGCGACGCGTACGGCGGCGACGGGCGCGGTGCCGGTCGGCGCCGGGCAAGGGGCGGCCCACGCGGCGCGGCCGGCCCCGGTACGGATGGCGCACGCCGGGGCGGCTCGCGTGACGGCGGGTCGTACGGCGGGCGCGGGCGTCGTCGGCGGAACTCCGGCGGGACGTCCGCGACGGACGGAGACATCTCTTCCTCGCCGAGGGCCGAACAGGGGGAGTCTCCGGGGGACCCGGTCGAGCGGGCGCGGGCGATCTGCCTGCGCCTGCTCACCGGGACCCCGCGCACCCGCAAGCAACTGGCGGACGCCCTGCGCAAGCGGGAGATCCCGGACGACGCGGCCGAGGAGGTGCTCTCCCGTTTCGAGGAGGTCGGGCTGATCGACGACAGCGCGTTCGCGGACGCCTGGGTGGAGTCCCGGCACCACGGGCGCGGACTGGCCAGGCGCGCGCTCGCCCAGGAACTGCGCACCAAGGGCGTCGACGGCGCGCTGATCGACGAGGCCGTCGGACGGCTCGACGCCGAGCAGGAGGAAGTCACCGCACGCGAGCTGGTCGCCCGCAAGCTGCGTTCCACCCGGGGCCTCGACCGTGACAAGCGCCTGCGCCGGCTGGCCGGCATGCTCGCCCGCAAGGGCTACTCCCAGGGCCTGGCCCTGCGGGTGGTGCGCCAGGCGCTGGAAGAAGAGGGCGAGGACACCGACTTCCTCGGGGACGAAGGGGGTGAGGCGGAGTGACGCCGATGCCTCAGGGGACGGCCGGGGTCATCACCGGGAGACCGGCCGACCGCCAGGCCTGGAAACCGCCGACCAGGTCGGTCGCCCGGTGCAGGCCGAGCTGGTGCAGGGAGACGGCCGCGAGACTCGACGCGTAGCCCTCGTTGCAGATGACGACCACCCGCAGGTCGTGCCCGGTGGCCTCGGGGAGGCGGTGGCTGCCCCGGGGGTCCAGCCGCCACTCCAGTTCGTTGCGCTCGACGACGAGAGCGCCGGGGACCAGTCCGTCCCGCTCCCGCAGAGCGGCGTAGCGGATGTCCACCAGCAGGGCCTCGCCGTCCTGGGCGGCGCTGTACGCCTCGTGCGCCTCGATGCGCACGTAGTCACGGCGTACGCGCTCCAGCAACTCGTCGATCCCGGTCGGCTCTTCGTTCACATCGCTCACTGCCGGTCCTTTCGCGTCTGTCACTGCCAGTCCTCGGGGCGCTCCACCTGCTCCAGGCGCAGCGTCTGTCCGGAGCGGCTGTAGCGGCGGATCCGGGGCAGCGGCGGGTAGTAGGCGTGCACAGAGACAGCGTGCCGGTCGGTCGACTCGTTCAGCACCTCATGCACGTGGTGTCGGCCGAAGGCGCGCCCCCGGCCGGTCGGCAGCCGCCGCTCGCGGTCCACGTCGTCGGTGAGTTCAAGGGTCTTCCACCCGTCGGTGGGCAGCCGTGCGGCGAGCGAGTTCTCCGTCAGCTCACCGGCGGCGGTCACGAACGCGCCCACCGAGTCGGCGTGGTCGTGCCAGCCCGTACCGGTGCCGGGCGGCCAGCCGATCAGCCAGGCCTCACTGCCTCCCGGACCGTCCAGGCGGATCCAGGTGCGGCCCTCGGGGTCGAGCGGCAGCGAGGCGATCAGCTCCGCGTCGGCTGCCGCGCGCCGGACGAAGTCGAGGAGTTCCGCCTGCGTGGGCGCCGCCGTGGTGGCGGGAGCGGCGGGAAGCGGAGCGGAAGGGGCGGAGGCGGCGGGAGCCGGCCCGGAGGAGGAAGCAGACATGTGGACCGTCCTGAAGAGGGTTCGCGGAACGCACGCGAGCGCTCCCCGCAACCACCGCGCCAGGCAGCGCGGTGAACGGGACGGAACAGCGCAGTGGACGCTGTGGCGGCGCGTGCGGAAGGGGAAGAGGTGCGAATTCAGCAGGCCGGGCGACACACGCAGCCCGCATAGCGGACGAGGTCCATATGGACCCTCCGCCACAGGCGCACATCGGTGTCGGTCACGATGCGGAGTAGACCACGGCGGCCGGAAGCGGTCAACTCACCGTCACCATACGGACCGCGGTGACGGTGAGTGGCCGGCCGGCGCCTCAGCGGGCGCCCGCCTCGGCGCGGGCACCGGCGGACGCCGTCCCGCCCACGGTGGCCTCGGCCGCGGTGTACAGGTCGGCGGGGCGCACCCCGCTCAGCGCGGTGACCAGGTGCCCGTCCGGGCGTACCAGGAGCACGGTGTGCGGGGCCGCGCCCGGGTAGCTCTCGGCGACCAGCAGTTCGGCGCGGTGCGGCAGCGCGGTGACCGCGGCGGCCAGCCGGGGCATGATCCCGGCGCCCACCCAGTGCCGGCGCTCCCACACCACCGTGCCCGGCGCCACCAGCACCACCAGCAGGACGCCGCGGCCCAGCAGGTCCCGCAGCGGCACGAACGAGCCGTCCTCCGCCGTCACCACCACGTCCGCGACCGGTGCCCCCACGGGCGTGTCGACCGGGGCCTCCGTGTCGAAGCGCGGGGGCGCGAGCGGCGAGTCGGCGTACGCCCCCGGCGCGCCCAGTGCTCCGCGCCCCAGGTGGCCGTCCATGAGGGACGCGTCGTGTCCGCGCGCCGCGCCGGGCACGTAGGACCGCAGCCCGCCGCCCCCGCGCAGCACCGGCAGCAACTGGTCGGCGGCGCGCAGCCGGGAGGCGACGATCGCCCGCCGCTCCGTCTGGTAGCTGTCGAGCAGCGCCTCGTGCGGGCCGTGGTGCCACGCCAGACCCAGCTTCCAGGCGAGGTTGCCGGCGTCCCGCAGCCCCTCGTCCAGCCCCTGCGTGCCGAACGCGCCCAGCAGGTGCGCCGCGTCCCCCGCGAGGAAGACGCGCCCCGCGCGCCAGCGGCGGGCCACCCGGTGGTGGACCGTGTGGACACCGGTGTCCACGAGGTCGTAGGCCGGCGAGGCCTCGCCGGTCCAGCCGGTGAGGGTCTCGCGGATACGGGCGATCAGCAGTTCGGGGGTGACCAGGTCCTTGCCGGGCGGCAGCAGCCAGTCGAGGCGCCAGACGCCGTCCGGCAGCGGACGCGCGGTGATCTCCCCGGCCGAAGGGCCGGACGTCCGCCACGGCGGGTTCCGGTGGAGGAACGCTTCCTCGGGCCGGGGGAGCGCGGTGCGCAGCGCGGCCACGGCGTAGCGCTCGACGGCGGTGCGGCCGGGGAAGCGGATGTCCTGGAGTTTGCGCACGGTCGAGCGCGGCCCGTCGCAGCCGACGAGGTAGCTGCCGCGCCACCAGGTTCCGGTCGTGCCACGGGTGTGGGCGCTCACGCCCGCCGTCTCCTGCTCCACCGCGTCGAGCCTGCTGTCGGTGGCCAGTTCGATCAGCGGCTCATGGGCCACGGCGGCGCGCAGGGCCCCGGTCAGGTCGTGCTGGGCGATGTGCAGCGGCGCGGGATCGGCCTCGCCGAAGGCGATCTCGCCGGTCACCTGCTTGCGCCGCATCGACCACCATCCGGACCAGCGCACCCCGACCTGGCCGAGCGGCACCCCGGCCAGCCGCTCCACGAAGGCGGCGGTGTCCTCGCGCAGGACGACGGTGCGCGCGGCGCGTACCGCCTGAGTGCCCGGGGTCTCGTCGAGTACGACGGACGGCACCTGCTGCCGCGCCAGCGCCAGGGCGAGCGCGAGCCCGACGGGCCCCGCTCCGACGACGATCACCGGATCCACGGCGCGGCGCCCCCTGCCCGCGGCGGTGTCCTGACGGACAGACGTGAACAAACGGTCGGAGCAGGGTGCACGATCACAGAACGTATGCAACCCACTGCCGCTGCTTGCGTCAAGTGACGGGGGCAGCGGTGATCACTCCGCTGCCCCCGTGTGCCGCACGCCGCATGACCGTCCGTCAGGCGGCGACCCCTGTCGACTCCGCGCTCGAGACCGCCGCCGGCGGGAGCACCGTCCCGGTGGACTTCTTGGCGCGCCGCAGCCGGCGCTCCAGCCAGCTCGCGAAGCTGGTGAGGCTGAAGTTGAGCACGATGTAGATGACGGCGACGACGGTGAAGCTGGCGATGGTGTTCGCGCCGTAGTAGGAACTCATCGGGGAGACGGACGCCAGCAGTTCGGGGAAGGTGAGGATCGCGCCGCCCAGCGCGGTGTCCTTCACGATCACCACGAGCTGGCTCACGATCGCCGGAAGCATCGCGGTGACCGCCTGCGGCAGCAGGATCGACGTCATGACCTGGGTCTTGCGCAGACCGATGGCCTGACCGGCCTCCGCCTGCCCCTTGGGCAGGGACAGGATGCCCGCCCGGACGATCTCCGCGAGGACCGAGGCGTTGTAGAGCACCAGGCCGGTGACGACGGCGTAGAGCGGCCGGTCGTCCGAGCTGACGTTCGTGTACTGGGCGAACAGCGCGTTCCCGAAGATCATCAGGATCAGCACCGGGATGGCACGGAAGAACTCCACGATCACGGCGGCCGGCGTCCGGACCCAGGCGTGGTCGGAGAGGCGCGCGATACCGAAGACAGCGCCCAGCGGCAGCGCGATGACCATCGACAGGGCGGCGGCGATCAGCGTGTTCTTCAGACCCGGCAGGATGTACGTGGTCCATGCCTCGCCACCGGAGAAGAACGGCTTCCACTTCTCCCAGTCCAGCTGCCCCTTGTCGCTCAGGCCCTGGTAGACCCACCACAGGAGCGCCGCCAGGGCGAGAACGAACACGATCGAGTAGACGACGTTGCGCCGTTTGGCCCTGGGCCCCTGCGCGTCGTACAGCACCGAGCCGCTCATCGCTTCACCGCCACCTTCTTGCTCACCCAGCCGAGGATCAGACCGGTCGGCAGCGTCAGGCACACGAAGCCGAACGCGAACACCGCGGAGATCAGCAGCAGCTGTGCCTCGTTCTCGATCATTTCCTTCATCAGCAGGGCCGCCTCGGCCACACCGATCGCCGCGGCCACCGTGGTGTTCTTGGTGAGCGCGATCAGGACGTTGGTGAGCGGGCCGACGACCGAACGGAACGCCTGCGGCAGGATCACCAGCGTCAGCACCTGGGTGAAGTTCAGCCCGAGGGCGCGGGCCGCCTCCGCCTGGCCGACCGGCACCGTGTTGATGCCGGAGCGGATCGCCTCGCAGACGAACGCCGAGGTGTAGGCGATCAGTCCGAGCACGGCCAGCCGGAAGTTGATGGTGTCGAAGTTCTCCGAGCCGAGGCGGACGCCGAGGGTCTGGTTCAGGCCCAGTGAAGTGAAGAGGATGATCACCGTCAGCGGGATGTTCCGCACGATGTTGACGTACGCGGTGCCGAAGCCGCGCATGAGCGGCACCGGACCGACGCGCATGGCGGCCAGCAGGGTGCCCCAGACCAGGGAACCGACGGCCGAGAGCAGGGTGAGCTGCACCGTCACCCAGAAGGCCCCCAGCAGGTCGTAGCCTTCAAGAAAGTCGAACACGATCTCCCGCGCTTCCGCGTGTGGTGGGCCCCGGCGTGCCGCCCCTGGGGGAGCGGCACGCCCGGCGGGCGCTGACTCAGCTCTTGACGTCGCCGATCTTCGGCGCCTGCTCGTACTGGTAGTTCGCCGGGCCGAAGTTGGCCTTCACGGCCTTCTCCCAGGAACCGTCCGAGACCATGTCCGTCAGCGCCTTGTTGATCTTGGCCTTGAGGTCGCTGCCCTTCTTGACGCCGATGCCGTAGTTCTCGTTGGTCATCTTGAGGCCGCCCAGCTTGAACTTGCCCTTGAACTGGGCCTGGGAGGCGTAACCGGCGAGGATCGAGTCGTCCGTGGTCAGCGCGTCGATCGCCTTGTTCTGGAGACCGTTCAGGCAGGCCGAGTACGTCGGGTACTTCAGCAGGTTCGCCTTCGGCGCCAGCTTGTCCTTGACGTTCTGCGCCGACGTCGAACCGGTGACCGAACAGAGCTTCTTGCTGTTCAGGTCGCCCGCCGACTTGATCGAGGCGTCGTCGGCGCGGACGAGGACGTCCTGGTGGGCGAGCAGGTACGGGCCGGCGAAGTCGACCTTCTTCTCGCGCTCCGGGGTGATCGAGTAGGTGGCGGCGATGAACTCCACGTCACCGCGGGCCAGCATCGTCTCGCGGTCGGCGCTCTTCGACTCCTTCCACTCGATCTGGTCCTCGTTGTAACCGAGCTTCTTGGCGACGTACTTGGCCACGTCCACGTCGAAGCCGGAGTAGCCCTGCGGCGTCTTCTGGCCGAGACCGGGCTGGTCGTACTTGATGCCGATGGCGATCTTCTTGCCGCCACCGGAGGATCCGCCGTCCTTCTTGTCCGAACCGCACGCCGTCGCCGAGACGGCGAGGGCGAGCACGACGGCCGAGGCGGCGGTGACCTTGCGGAGCTTCATGCTGAACTTCCTTTGCTGAAAGGCTCAAGGACCCGGTGCGGAGCCGGGCCCCCGCTCGGGGGTGTCGGCGCCGCGGGGGCACAAACGAGAGGCCGGCACGGGTGCCGGAGCGAGCGGCTGACGGGCACCGGCGGGGTGAGCGGACCGGGCGTGCCGGACGGGCAGGGCAAGACCGGCAGGCGCGGTGGTCGGGGCGGTCAGGGGTGCGTGCGGTCCGCGGGCGGTGCGTCCATCGGCGGGCGCCTCCCCCCCCGAGGACGCGCCTTGGTCCGCCGGTGTGCGGGCCGCGGGCGGCGCGGGCCGTCAGTGGTGCAGGATCTTCGACAGGAAGTCCTTGGCCCGGTCGCTGCGCGGATTGCTGAAGAACTGGTCGGGCGCAGCCTGCTCGATGATCCGGCCGTCCGCCATGAAGACCACCCGGTTGGCAGCCGATCGGGCGAATCCCATCTCATGGGTGACGACGATCATCGTCATGCCGTCCCGGGCGAGCTGCTGCATGACCTCCAGGACCTCGTTGATCATCTCGGGGTCCAGCGCGGAGGTCGGCTCGTCGAACAGCATGACCTTCGGCTCCATCGCCAGCGCCCGCGCGATCGCCACGCGCTGCTGCTGGCCGCCGGAGAGCTGCGCCGGGTACTTGTCCGCCTGCGCGCCCACGCCGACCCGGTCGAGCAGGGTCCGGGCCCGCTCCTCGGCCGCCTGCTTGTCCGTGCGGCGGACCTTGACCTGGCCCAGCGTCACGTTCTCCAGGACGGTCTTGTGCGCGAAGAGGTTGAAGGACTGGAAGACCATGCCGACGTCGGCACGCAGCCGGGCCAGTTCCTTGCCCTCGGGGGGCAGCGGGCGGCCGTCGATCGTGATCGTGCCGGAGTCGATGGTCTCCAGACGGTTGATGGTGCGGCACAGGGTGGACTTCCCGGACCCGGAGGGCCCGATGACCACGACGACCTCGCCGCGGGAGATCGTCAGCTCGATGTCCTGGAGCACGTGCAACGCGCCGAAGTGCTTGTTGACGCTCTTCAGGACGACCAGATCGCCGGTCGAGGCCACGTCTTCCTTGGCCACCGATACTTCGGTCATCGCTTTCAGGCTCCGTCCTCATCGGTTTCGGAGGACAGTAGCCATGCCGCGCGACCAGCGTCATTACATCTGAGGTACATCTGAGCATCACGATCCGATAGCGATCGGACACGCGTCGTAGTACGTCGCCCCGGAGCGCGTACCGGCTGGATAACGACAGCGGGCGCGCAACCGGCAGCCTCTTGACGACGTCCTCGTCCATCGGCGTGACTGCCATCGTGCATCCACGCGCGCGTGCACACCGCTTCGCTGCGCCCGACGTATGACGACATGACGATGAACGGGAGGGGCCCGGGTTGAGACTGCTCCTGGTCGAGGACGACAACCACGTCGCCGCCGCACTGTCCGCGATCCTGGCCCGGCACGGTTTCGACGTCACCCACGCCCGCAGCGGCGAGGAGGCACTGCAGGCACTCGTCCCCGAGGGGGACTGCTTCAGCGTGGTCCTGCTCGACCTCGGCCTGCCCGACCAGGACGGCTTCGAGGTCTGCGGCAAGATCCGCAAGCGCACCGGCACCCCGGTGATCATGGTCACCGCCCGGTCCGACGTCCGCTCCCGCATCCACGGCCTCAACCTCGGCGCCGACGACTACGTCGTCAAGCCGTACGACACCGGCGAACTGCTCGCTCGCATCCACGCCGTCAGCCGCCGCACCGTCCACGAGGACCCGGGCGGGGCGGGCGAGAGCGCCCTGCGGCTCGGCCAGGTCCGCATCGAACTGCCCACCCGGCAGGTGAGCGTGGCCGGGACGGCCGTCCAGCTGACCCGCAAGGAGTTCGACCTGCTCGCGCTGCTCGCCCAGCGCCCCGGAGTGGTCTTCCGGCGCGAACAGATCATCAGCGAGGTGTGGCGCACCAGCTGGGAGGGGACCGGGCGCACTCTGGAGGTCCACGTCGCCTCCCTGCGTTCCAAACTGCGGATGCCGGCCCTCATCGAGACCGTTCGCGGCGTCGGCTACCGCCTCGTCGCGCCGGCCGGGTAGCGGGCACGGGTGCGCACACGACTGCTGCCGCTGCTGATCGTCCTGATGGCAGCGGTGCTGCTCGCCCTCGGCTTCCCGCTCGCCGTCAGCCTGGCCGCCGGAGAACAGCAGAAGGCCGTCGTCGACCGCATCGACGACACGGCACGCTTCGCCGCCCTCGCCCAGTTCGTCACCGACCCGCCCACCGGCTCCCGCCGCACCGTCCCCGACGAGCGCCTGGAGACGCTCAGACGCGAACTCGCCAGCTACCACGAGGTCTACGGCATCCGGGCCGGCGTCTTCTACCGCACCGGGACGCCCATGGCCAGTGCGCCGGCCGACTGGGCCCTGCCCGCCGAGGGCGAGGTCCGCGCGGCCTTCGACGAGGCCGAGCTGAGCCGCCGCAGCCACGACCCCGAGCAGGTCTGGCCCTGGCAGCGGCACTGGCTCGTCGTGGCCTCGCCCGTCATCCGGGACGGTGACGTCGTCGCGGTCGTCGTCACCGACTCGCCGACCGGGCAGACGCGCGCGCGGACCCTGCGGGACTGGCTGATCCTCGGCGCGGGCGAGACCGTCGCCATGCTGGTCGCGGTGGGCGCGGCCCTGCGGCTGACCGGCTGGGTGCTTCGGCCCGTACGGGTGCTCGACGCCACCACGCACGACATCGCCACCGGACGGCTCAAGTCCCGGGTGGCGGTGGCCGGCGGACCGCCGGAACTCAGGAGGCTGGCCCGGTCGTTCAACGAGATGGCGGGCAACGTCGAGGACGTCCTGGAACAGCAGCGCGCCTTCGTCGCCGACGCCTCCCACCAACTGCGCAACCCGCTCGCCGCGCTCCTGCTGCGCATCGAACTGCTCGCCCTCGAACTGCCCGAGGGCAACGAGGAGATCGCCTCGGTCCGCACCGAGGGCAAGCGGCTCGCCCAGGTCCTGGACGACCTGCTGGACCTGGCGCTCGCCGAGCACGCCGAAGCCGACCTCCAGCTCATCGACATCGGGGAGCTGACCGAGGAGCGGGTGGCCGCCTGGTCGCCGGCCGCCGAGGCCGAGGGGGTGCGGCTGGTGGGGGAGTGCCCGGCCACCACGGCCTGGGCCGACCCGGTCGCGCTGTCGTCCGCGCTGGACGCGCTGATCGACAACGCGGTGAAGTTCACGCCGGAGGGCGAGCGCGTCGAGGTGACCGTCTCCGGGGGCGGTGACACCTCCACGGTCGTGGTCGCGGACCACGGCCCCGGCCTCACCGACGAGGAACTGGCCCGCGTCGGCGACCGGTTCTGGCGCAGCGGCCGCCACCAGAACATCAAGGGCTCCGGGCTCGGCCTGTCCATCTCGCGCGCGCTGCTCGCGGCGGGCGGCGGCTCCCTCGCGTACGCGGCCCACCGCGCCGAGGAGCCGCGCGGGCTGAGGGTGACGGTGACCGTCCCCAGGACGGACCCCCGCCCACGACCGCGCATCGGCCTGCCGGGGGACTGAGGGGGCCGTGGGCGTACCGGGGGTGGGGTCTGGCGGTCCCGCGGCGCGCCGGGAGGGGGCCGAGGGCGCGTGGGCGTGCCGGGGCGAAGGTCTGTTGGGGCTGCGGGCGTGCCCGGAGCGGGGTCTGTCAGGCCGCGGGCGTACCGGGGCGGGGACCCGAGGGGCCGCGGGCGTACCAGGACGGGGCCCGGGCATCACCCTCGGCCCCGCCACGGCGAGGGCCCGACGGTTCGTGGGCGTGCCGGAACGGACGCCTTGCGGTCCGAGTGTGTGCCGGGGTGATGGCCTGGCGGTCCGAGTGTGTGCCGGGGCGGCGGTCTCAGGGTTTGACGGACCGGTAGTAGCGCCGGGCCCCCTCGTGCAGGACCAGCGGGTCGGTGTAGATCGCGGTGCGCAGGTCGACCAGCTGGGCGGAGTGGACGTGGGCGCCGATCTCGTCGCGGCTCTTGATGACGGCCCGGGTCAGCCACTCGGTGAGCCGCGGATCCACGTCCTCGCGGGTCATGAGCAGGTTGGACACGGCGATGGTCGGCACCGTCGAGCCGTCCTGCACCGCCGGATACGCCGACTCCGGCATGTTGGTCGCGCGGTAGTAGCGCGTGGCGCCGCCCTCGGCGTGCAGCCGGGCCACCAGGCCGGCGTCGATCGGCACGAACCGGAAGGCGAACTTCGAGGCGAGCTGCGTGAGCCCGTCCGTGGGCAGCCCGCCCGACCAGAAGAACGCGTCGATCGCGTGCGTACGCAGCCGGCCCGGCCCGGTGTCGATACCGTCGGCCATGGGCCGGATGCCCGTGTGCGGGTCGATACCGGCGGCCTTGAGCACCCGCTCCGCGATCAGCCGGACTCCCGACTCCGGCGGCCCGACCGCCACCCGCCTGCCCCGCAGGTCGGCCACCGAGCGGATCGGCGAGTCACGCGCCACGACGAGCTGCACGTAGTCGTCGTAGAGGCGGGCGACGCCGCGCAGCCCGGCCGCGCCCGGGCCGTGGTCCAGGACGTACGTCTCCACCGCGTCGGCCGCGGCGATCGTGAAGTCGGCCTTGCGGGTCGCCACACGGCTGACGTTCTCCTGCGAACCGTCGCTGGTCAGCAACCGCACCTTCAGGTCCGGCATGTCCTTGGCGAACGCGGTGCGCAACCGCACGCCGTACTCGTGGTAGACGCCGCGCGTGGTCCCCGTACTGAGGGCGATCGTCCCCGTCGGCGGGCTCTCCCTCCACGGCAGGAGCCACCACAGCAGCAGTCCGAGGACCACGGCGCCGACGGTCGCGCCCTGCAGAGCACGGCGTCTGCCGACGGAGGGGAACAGCTTGGACATGCGCGCGATCCTGCCAGCCGGGTGCGGAGCTGACCAGGCCCGTGTGCCGGGCCGGGGCCCGAGAAGACGGCTGGTGGGCCCTCCGGGGGCGGGGAGGACGGCTGCGGGGACTCGGGGGCGGGGAGGGCGGCTGGTGGAACTCCGGGGGGAGCCGGGCGGCACGGCCTTCGGACGGGTGCGGTCGCGGTCGCGGCCGGTCCGGCTGTCAGAGGCGAAGGTTAAAGTCGCCGCATGAGTACCTCGCCCGCCGACCTCGTCCGTCAGTTCCACCAGGCCTTCGGGCTCGACGTCCGCAGCACACCGGCCCAGGTGTCGCCCGAACTGGCGGAACACCGGGGCGAACTGCTCGCCGAGGAGGCGGCCGAGGTGGCGGAGGTCTCGGTCGACGGCCCGCTCGACCGGCTGGCGCACGAACTGGCCGACGTGGTGTACGTGGCCTACGGCACGGCGCTGGTGCACGGCATCGACCTCGACGAGGTGATCGCGGAGATCCACCGCTCGAACATGACCAAGCTCGGCCCCGACGGCCGGATCGCCCGCCGCGCCGACGGCAAGGTGCTCAAGGGGGACCACTACGAGGCCCCGGACGTGGCGGCGGTGCTGCGCCGCCAGGGCTGGGAACCCGAGTCCGCCTGACCTGTTCCGGCACTGCGCCGGCGGACCGAGCCGACTCGGCACGCCCGGCCGCCCCAGCGCACCGGTCCGACCCCAGCGCACCGGCCCGGCTCAGCGCACCGGCCCAGACAGCTCCGCCACCGGATCGCCGGTCCGTCGTGCGGTACGCCGGGGCGGTCTGCGCCGTGCGCACCGCACGCCCAGGACCAGTGCGAGCCCGCACAGGGCGACCACGTCCCTGAACGCCCGCCGCGTCGACGCCTCCAGGTGCGGGAACGCGAACTCCGGCACCTGCGGAACCAGCGCGGCCCACAACCACGGCGAGCGCGTCACGGACCCGGCCTCGAACGCCCCGGCGACCAGCAGCGGCACGACCACCACCAGATAGTGCTCGTAGGACGGCCGCGACACCAGGTACGACGCCAGCATGAGCATGGCGGCCGTGTCCGCGAGCCGCGCCGGACCGGGGTCCGCGCGCCGCCAGCGCCGCCAGGCGCACACCACGCCGGCCGCGGCCGCCGCGAGCGCCACCACCTCGGCGAGGGCCGGCGGCACCCCGAGCCGGGGCAGCACCGCGGGCAGCGAGCAGTCGAACGGTCGCATCAGGGCGTCACCGCCCCTGAGCAGGAACGGCAGGGTGCGGGTGAAGAAGCCGCCCGGGTCCGGCATGACCAGCGCCATTCCCACGGACAGCGCCAGCGGCAGCGTCACCATCCAGGTCAGCGCCCGCCACTGCCGGGCCAGGACCAGCAGGACGGCGACGGGCACGAGCAGCGGCTTGACCGCCACGGACAGGCCCAGGACCAGCCCGGCAACGCCCCAGCGCCCGCGGTCGGCCAGCAGCAGCGCCAGCGGCAGCGCCAGGACACTGACGGCGGTCCAGTTGCCGAGGTCGACCAGGTGACCGACCGGAGCCCAGCACAGCACCAGGCCGAGCAGCCCCAGCACCGCGAACCGGCTCCGCGCCGGAACCCGGAACAGCCGCACGGCACACCACCAGCCGGCCACGACCAGCCCGACGCAGACCACGGGCGCGGCGACCCTCAGTACGCCCGCGGGCAGCGCCGCCTGACCCGCGGCGAAGAGCACGGCGCTGGGCAGGTACAGGAAGCGCCGGTCGGCGTACGGGGCACCGCCGTGCAGCCACACCTGCCCGGCCCGGACGACGAAGGCGTTGTCCATGCCCCCCTGGGCGTGCACGACCGCCACGTGTGCCGCGCGGGCCACCAGGACCGTGGCGAGGAGGGCGACCCAGGCCGCCCCGGCCGGACGCAGCAGCCACCCCCGCAGCGCGGCGGCCGGGACCGCGTCCGGGGCGGAGGACCGCAGGACGTCACGAAGCTGCATCACACGTACCTGTCCGGGAGGGGCTGCCGTGAGCGGGAAGCACCGCTATGAGCTGATCCGCCCCATTCTGGTCCCGCGGCGCCCGGCCCGGAGCCAACGACCGGTCGTGTCGCGGCCCCCGTGGCCGCGCCGCGCGCCCCGGTGACTCGGCCGTCCGGGTGCACTTCCGCGAGCGCCTACCCTTATGGGCATGAGCAGCATCGACCGGAGCCGAGAAGTGGGCGTCACGCGCAGCTACGAAATCCGCACCTACGGGTGCCAGATGAACGTCCACGACTCCGAGCGGCTGGCCGGGCTGCTCGAGGACGCGGGTTACGTGCGGGCCCCGGAGGGGGCGGACGGTGACGCGGACGTCGTCGTCTTCAACACCTGCGCCGTCCGGGAGAACGCCGACAACCGGCTCTACGGCAACCTCGGCCGCCTCGCGCCGAAGAAGACCCAGCGGCCCGGGATGCAGATCGCGGTCGGCGGCTGCCTGGCGCAGAAGGACCGCGACACCATCGTGAAGAAGGCGCCCTGGGTGGACGTCGTCTTCGGCACGCACAACATCGGCAAGCTGCCCGTCCTGCTGGAGCGCGCCCGCGTCCAGGAGGAGGCGCAGGTCGAGATCGCCGAGTCCCTGGAGGCGTTCCCCTCCACGCTGCCGACGCGGCGCGAGAGCGCGTACGCGGCCTGGGTGTCCATCTCGGTCGGCTGCAACAACACGTGTACCTTCTGCATCGTCCCGGCGCTGCGCGGCAAGGAGAAGGACCGCCGTCCCGGCGACATCCTCGCCGAGGTCGAGACGCTGGTCGGCGAGGGCGTCTCCGAGATCACGCTGCTCGGCCAGAACGTCAACGCCTACGGCTCCGACATCGGCGACCGCGAGGCGTTCGGCAAGCTGCTGCGGGCCTGCGGGACGATCGACGGCCTGGAGCGCGTCCGCTTCACCTCCCCGCACCCGCGTGACTTCACCGACGACGTCATCGCCGCCATGGCCGAGACGCCGAACGTCATGCCGCAGCTGCACATGCCGCTCCAGTCCGGCTCCGACACGGTCCTGAAGGCGATGCGCCGCTCCTACCGCCAGGAGCGCTACCTCGGCATCATCGAGAAGGTGCGCGCCGCCATTCCGCACGCGGCGATCACCACCGACATCATCGTGGGCTTCCCCGGCGAGACCGAGGAGGACTTCGAGCAGACGCTGCACGTCGTGCGCGAGGCGCGGTTCGCGCAGGCGTTCACCTTCCAGTACTCCAAGCGGCCCGGGACCCCGGCCGCAGAGATGGACGACCAGATCCCCAAGGAGGTCGTCCAGGCACGCTACGAGCGGCTGGTCGCCCTCCAGGAGGAGATCTCCTGGGAGGAGAACAAGAAGCAGGTCGGCCGCACGCTGGAGCTGATGGTCGCCGAGGGCGAGGGCCGCAAGGACGGCGCCACGCACCGCCTGTCCGGCCGCGCCCCCGACAACCGGCTGGTCCACTTCACCAAGCCGGACCAGGACGTCCGCCCCGGCGACGTGGTCACGGTCGAGGTCACCTACGCCGCGCCGCACCACCTCCTCGCCGAGGGTCCGGTGCTCGGCGTGCGGCGCACGCGCGCGGGAGACGCCTGGGAGAAGCGCACGACGGAGGCGGCGGCCAAGCCGGCGGGCGTGATGCTGGGGCTGCCGAAGATCGGCGTACCGGAGCCGCTTCCGGTCGCGGCGACCAGTGGCTGCGGCTGCGACTGACCCCTCGCGTGCACTCCGCCGGGCAATCCCTCGCCTGGCCGCCTGACGCCTGACGCCTGGCGCTTGCCGCCTGCTGTCGGACGCCGGGTGTCCGGTGTGCATGCCGGTCGCCGGTCGCCGCGGCGTCGGCCGTTCCTGCCGGCCGCTCGGCGCCGGCCGCCCCTCGTGCGGGAGCAGGTCGCCGGTCGTGCACGCGGGGTGGGAGGAGGGCAGTCCGGCGGTCGTCGTTCCGCGTTACGCTGCCGATCATGCTTGTCGCCGCCGCAGTCTGCCCCTGCCCGCCCCTCCTCGTGCCCGCGGTCGCCGAGGGAGCCGCGCCCGAACTGGACGCCGCGCGCGCCGCGTGCGCGGACGCCCTAGGGGTGCTCGCCGCCGCACGGCCGGACCGGCTGGTGGTCGTGGGTCCTGCCGAGCAGTCCGGGCGCGGCCCGCACCCGCAGGGCGCCCGGGGCTCGTTCCACGGTTTCGGCGTGGACCTGGACGTACGGCTGGGCAGTGACACGGGCAGCGCACCCGAGCGCGCGCTGCCGACCTCGCTCGCCGTCGCCGCGTGGCTGCTGGAGCGGACCGGCTGGTCCGGCACCCCCGTCGAGGGGCTGGGCGTCGGCGAGCCGCTGGCTACGGAACGGTGCGTGGCGGCCGGGCGGGACATCGCCTCGCGCCCGGAGCGGGTGGCCATGCTGGTGATGGGCGACGGCAGTGCCTGCCGGTCGCTGAAGGCGCCGGGGTACCTCGACGAACGGGCCGAGCCCTTCGACGCGGAGGCCGCCCGGGCACTCGGCGCGGCGGACGTGGCGGCCCTCATCGCGCTCGACGTGGAACTGGCCTACGAACTCAAGGCGTCTGGCCGTGCCCCCTGGCAGGTGCTCGCGGGCGCGGCCGAGGGCACGGGCCTCTCCGGGGCGCTCCTCTACGACGAGGCGCCGTACGGCGTGGGCTATCTGGTGGCCGCCTGGTCCTGAGCGACCGGCACCGGCCCCGAGGGTGAGCGGCGGCGAGCGGCGCGCGACGGGCGGAGGGGCAGGCGGCGAGCGGTGGCCGGCGGGCAGAGGACGGCGGACGACGGGCGGCCGGGAGGCGCTTCGCTCCGGGCCGCCCGCCCTCGGTCACCGACCGCACGTCGTCGGTCACCCACCGTCTCCAGCTGCTCAGGACACGGGCGGTGGCCCTTGCGGTGGCTCCTGGGGTGCCGCCCGCCCGGTGGTGCCGCCCGGCGCCGGACCGGAGTCGGCCGGACCGCCCGTTCCCGAACCACCCGGTGCCGGCCCCGGCGCCGCCCGCGTCCCGGCGGCCTCGCCCGGGCCGGCGCCGCCGGGGCCGGCCGTGCCCGGGTGGGCGAGCCGGTCCATGGCCTCCTTGGCCTTGCCCGTGCCCGCGTGGATCTTGTTGCTGTACTTGCCCTTGGTCTTCTCGTCGACCACCCTCGCGGCCTTGTCGAGCCCGTGCTCGATCGAGCCCCCGTGCCGCTGCGCGAGGTCCGACACCTTGTCCCTGGCCGGGCCGAGCCTGGCCCTGACGTTGTCCAGCAGACCCATGGTTCACCTTCCCTGACGGGAGAGTCACGTGCGGGCGCCTTCGCCGGCTCCGTGCTCGGCCGCCTCGTCGGCGGACTGCTGCTCGGGGATCTCCACACCCCCGGCACCAGCACTCCCGGCCCCCTCGACCACGGTGCCGGCACTCACGGCACTGTCTCCGCCGGCGTCCGGCCCCGCGGCGTTCACCGCGTCCTTCGCCGCGTCCGCCGCGTCGTCGGCGACACCGCCGTCCGTGACGTCGCTCTCCGGGCCGTTGCCGTTGGGGTCATCGCCGTCCGCGGCACCGCCGTCCGTCCCGGAACCGGCCTTCGCCGTGTCGGCCGGTTCCTCGGCGACCGACGCCTCCTCAGTGGCCTTCGACCTCCGAAAAAGTCGCGCAAAAACGCCCATATCAACTCCATACGTTACTCGTGCGGGCGGCATCCCGCGTGGCCCGGTGCGTCTGTACGCGGTGCGCGTACCACCGCCCGTCGGCATCCGCCCGCCGGCGTCCGGCCGCGGGAACCTCGCAACGGGCAACGACCCCGCGCGTGCGCCGTCACGTAACTCCTTCGAGGCGTCCGCCGGAGGTTTGCGAGACTGGTGCGGTGAGCAGCGCACCCCCCGCCCCCCGAGTCATCGCCGTCGTCGGCCCCACCGCGGCCGGAAAGTCCGATCTCGGCGTCTTCCTGGCCCAACGCCTCGGCGGTGAGGTCGTCAACGCCGACTCCATGCAGCTCTACCGCGGGATGGACATCGGCACCGCCAAGCTGACGCCCGAGGAGCGCGGCGGTGTCCCGCACCACCTCCTGGACGTCTGGGACGTGACCGTCACGGCCTCCGTCGCCGAGTACCAGCGGCTCGCCCGGGAACGCATCGACGCATTGCTCGCCGAGGGGCGCTGGCCGATCCTGGTCGGCGGCTCCGGGCTGTACGTCCGCGGCGCCGTCGACAACCTCCAGTTCCCCGGTACCGACCCCGAGGTGCGGGCCCGGCTGGAGGAGGAGCTGACGCTGCGCGGCTCCGGGGCGCTGCACGCGCGCCTCGCCGCCGCCGACCCGGAGGCCGCCCGGGCCATCCTGCCCGGCAACGGCCGCCGTATCGTCCGCGCGCTGGAGGTCATCGAGATCACCGGCCAGCCCTTCACGGCGAACCTCCCGGGCCACGACTCCGTCTACGACACCGTGCAGATCGGCGTCGACGTGGCGCGCCCCGAACTGGACGAGCGCATCGCGCGCCGGGTCGACCGGATGTGGGACGCCGGGCTCGTGGAGGAGGTGCGCGCGCTGGAGGCGCACGGCTTGCGCGCCGGGCGCACGGCCTCCCGCGCACTCGGCTACCAGCAGGTCCTCGCGGCGCTCGCGGGCGAATGCACACAGGAGGAGGCGCGCGCGGAGACGGTGCGTGCCACCAAACGCTTCGCGCGCCGCCAGGACTCCTGGTTCCGGCGCGACCCGCGCGTGCACTGGCTGAGCGGGGGCGCCACGGACCTCCGGGAACTTCCCGACCTGGCGCTGGCGTTGGTCGAACGACCGGTTACAGCCTGATCACGTGATGGCATCGGGAAGCCCAGGCCGTCATCCAGGCCTCCGGCGCCGTGCCATCATCGAGCTTCGATCGACGAATGAGTCCTAGTTGGGAGGGCGCGTGGCGATGGAGGCCGGCCCTCGCGACACCGCACAAGGCACCGAGCGCATCACCGTGGAGCGCGCCGCCCCGGAGCCGGACGACGACTCACTGAGTCCCGACGGCCCCGACGAGACCCAGGGCGGCGTCACCGCCGACGGCCCGGAGCCCGAGGAGATGTTCGCCGGGCCCGAGGTCGAGGTCGAGCTGCGTCCGCAGCGGCGGCTGCGTATCTGGCAGCTCGCCCCCATCGTGGGCCTGGCCGCCGTCGGCTCCCTGATGTTCGCCTTCCCGCTGGCCTTCGACGGCGACAGCGGAGCGATGATCGCCATGCTGGGGCTGCTGATCTGCTCCTGCGCGGCCGGCTGGGGCACGATGGCCGCCCGTCGCGTCGGATACACCTGGCCGGGACTGCCGCCGCGAGGGACCGGCCGGCGGCCCGACTGGCGCCTGATCGGCGCCTACGTCCTGCTGGTCGCCGTGGTCGTCGTCCTGGCGGTCTGGCGGGTCGCCGGGCTCCGCTGAGCGCGGCCCGTACGCCGACGGGCCCCCACGCCGACGATGCCCGCACCTGGCGGCGCGCGCACCTTGGCAGCCCCCCGCACCTGAGCAGCGTGCGCACGCGGGCGCCGGTCCTGCGCGCGAGGCCCCGGCCGTGGCCGTGAGCGGGGTGATGTCGTACCCACCCCGTACGATCGAGGCATGAGCACCCGTATCGCCTTCCTCAAGGGGCACGGCACGGAGAACGACTTCGTGATCGTCCCCGGCCCGGAGAGCGCCGTGGAGCTGTCCCCGGCCGCCGTCGCCGCCCTGTGCGACCGCCGCGCGGGCATCGGCGGCGACGGCGTGCTGCACGTCGTGCGCGCCGCCGCGCACCCGGAGGCCCGGGAGATGGCGGCCGAGGCGGAGTGGTTCATGGACTACCGCAACGGCGACGGCTCGGTCGCGGAGATGTGCGGCAACGGCGTACGCGTGTTCGCGCGCTACCTCCAGCACGCCGGGCACGCGGCGGAGGGCGATCTCGCCATCGCCACGCGCGGGGGGGCGTGAAGACGGTGCACATCGCCAAGGACGGTGACATCGCGGTGGGCATGGGCAGGGCCCGGCTCCCCGAGAGCGACGTCACGGTGAGCGCCGGCGAGCGCTCCTGGCCCGCCCGCAACGTCAACATGGGGAACCCCCACGCGGTCGCCTTCGTCGACGACCCGGCGGACGCGGGGGACCTGCTCTCCCCGCCCCCGTTCCGCCCGGCCGCCGCCTACCCGGACGGTGTGAACGTCGAGTTCGTGGTCGACAGAGCCCCCCGCCACGTGGCGATGCGGGTGCACGAGCGAGGTTCCGGCGAGACCCGGTCGTGCGGCACCGGCGCCTGTGCCGTCGCAGTGGCGGCGGCCCGCCGCGAGGGCGCCGACCCGACCGCCAACGGCACCCCGGTGACGTACCGGGTCGACGTGCTCGGCGGCACCCTGGTCATCACCGAGCGGCCGGACGGCGAGATCGAGATGACCGGTCCGGCGGTGATCGTCGCCGAGGGCGAGATCGACGCGGAGTGGCTGGAAACAGCGGCTGTCTGACCTCGGACCTGCCCGGGACATCACAGGCCCGGACGTCCCGTGGCCGGTCATGATCCAGGCCGACGGCCCAGGTGGTGGCGGGAATCCACGGAGCCCCGCCTGACCCCTGACCGAAAACCGTAAACCTCCGGGGCCGTCGCTCGAATGGGTGATCCGTTTCACGCTCTCCGAGAGGCGGTCGGCGGAGTGTGCTGGGCTCGGTAGCATCAAGCACCGGCCCGGACGGGGGATCCGACGCCAACCCCTGAGCCGCGTACGCCCTGGGGCACCCCGTCCGCCGGTCCACGCAGCCGGAGGTGCCCATGAGTGCGGATGCCACAAACCCTGCGGCCCCGGGCCCGGTGGCGCCGTCGGCGCCCCGGAGGCGGGCCCGCCCGCGGATCGACCTGCGCCGTCTGGGCCGGGCCGCGCTGCTCGGCCCCACCGCCCGCGACCGCCTCCCCGACGCCATCGGGCACGTCGTCGAGGCACACCGCGCCCACTTCCCCGACGCCGACCTCGAACCGCTGCGCCGCGCCTACCTCCTGGCCGAGTCCTCACACCGCGGCCAGATGCGCAAGAGCGGCGAGCCCTACATCACCCATCCGCTCGCCGTCACCCTCATCCTCGCGGAACTCGGCGCCGAGACCACCACATTGACGGCGTCCCTGCTGCACGACACGGTCGAGGACACCGACGTCACGCTGGACCAGGTCGGCGAGGAGTTCGGCGCGGAGGTCCGCTACCTCGTCGACGGCGTCACCAAACTGGAGAAGGTCGACTACGGCGCCGCCGCCGAACCCGAGACCTTCCGCAAGATGCTCGTCGCCACCGGCAACGACGTCCGTGTGATGTCGATCAAGCTCGCCGACCGACTGCACAACATGCGCACTCTCGGCGTCATGCGCCCCGAGAAACAGGCCCGCATCGCCAAGGTGACCAGGGACGTACTCATCCCGCTGGCCGAACGGCTCGGCGTGCAGGCGCTCAAGACCGAACTGGAGGATCTGGTCTTCGCCATCCTCCACCCGGAGGAGTACGAACACACCCGCGAACTGATCGCGGAGAACGCGAGCCGTCCGCACGACCCGCTCACCGAGGTCGCCGAACAGGTCCGCGGCGTACTGCGCGAGGCCGGTATCTCCGCCGAAGTCCTGGTCAGGCCGCGCCATTTCGTCTCCCTGCACCGCGTGGCCCGCAAACGCGGCCGGCTGCGCGGCTGCGACTTCGGACGGGTGCTCGTGCTGGTGAACGAGGACGCCGACTGCTATGCCGTCCTCGGTGAACTGCACACCTGCATGACGCCGGTCGTCGCCGAGTTCAAGGACTTCATCGCCGTACCCAAGTTCAACCTGTACCAGTCGCTGCACACCGCGGTGGCCCTCCCGCCGTCCCGCACGGACACGCCCGAGGGCACGGCCACGGACGGCCAGGTCGTCGAAGTCCTCATCCGCACCCACCAGATGCACAAGACCGCCGAGGCCGGCGTCGTCGCGCTCGGCAACCCCTACGCGCCCTACGCGCAGCCCGCCGAGGACGCGTCGGCGGCCGACGGCGAGCGCGTCGACCCGACCCGGCCCGGCTGGCTCTCCCGGCTGCTCGACTGGCAGCAGGCGGCACCCGACCCGGACACCTTCTGGTCCACACTGCGCGAGGATCTCGCCCAGGACCGCGAGATCACCGTCTTCCGCCCAGACGGCGGCACACTCGGCCTCCCCGCCGGCGCCAGTTGCGTGGACGCCGCCTACGCGCAGTACGGCGAGGACGCACACGCGTGCATCGGTGCCCGGGTCAACGGACGCCTGGCCAGGCTGAGCACCGTCCTCCAGGACGGCGACACCGTTCAGCTCCTGATGGGCCAGGACCCCGCCTCCGAGCCGTCCAGGGAGTGGCTCGAGCACGCCCACACCCCCGTCGCCCGCATCGCCATCCAGCGCTGGCTGGCGGCCCACCCCGCCCCGGCCGAGGACCCGCCGGAGACCCGCGAGGAGGTCCCCGGCGGCGCGGCGGACATCGCGGCGGGCTTCGATCGGTCCGCCGGGTCGAACGGATCCGACAGTCCGGACGGGCCGCACCGGCCACACGGGTCGCACGGGCCACACGGGTCGCACGGGTCGCACGGGTCGGACGGGTCGCACGGGTCGCACGGATCCGTTGAGCCTCATGGGGCCGATAGGGCCGATAGGGCCGATGGGGGCCACCTGGTCGAGGGTGCCGACGGGATCGGCGGCGCCGACGGGGCCGTGTCACCCGCACCGGACGGCCGCGCCGGCACGGCGACCGTGGTCGTCGCCGACCGGCCCCGCGTCACCGTACGGCTCGCCGGCTGCTGTACGCCCGTACCGCCCGACGAGATCACCGCCTTCGCCGTTCGCGGGGGCGCGGTGACCGTGCACCGCGTCGAGTGCGCGACGGTCGCGCGGATGAAGAGCGCGGGGCGTGCGGAGATCGACGTGCGATGGGGAGACACCGCCGCGTGCCGCGTCACCCTGCTCGCCGAATCGTTCGGCCGCCCCCACCTGCTCGCCGACCTGACCGAGGCCATCGCCCTGGAGGGCGTCGAGATCGTCTCGGCCACCGTGGCCCCGCCGACCCAGCAGCGCGTCCACCACACGTACACCCTGCACCTCCCCGACGCGGCGCGTCTGCCCTCCCTCATGCGGGCGATGCGCAATGTCCCGGGCGTCTACGACGTGAGCCGCGCCCAGCCGCAGCCGCCGGGCAACTGAGCCGGCGCACACCACGCGCGCGCACTCCTTCGCGCGCCCCGGGCAAGCTCGCGCGCTCCGGGAAGCTTCCGCGCACGGCGCAGCGCCGTGCGTACTCCCGAAGGCCCCGTTCGGGTGGGACGGGCGCGCGTCGCCGCCGTGGCGGCACCGCGCGCTGATAGCCGTGGTGCATGCCGCGCACCCCCCGTCCCCGCGTCCCGCGCCGTCCCGGGACCCTCAAGGCGACCCTCCTCGCGTCCGCCGCGTCCGCCGCCTCCGTCTGCCTCCTCGCCGCGAGCGCCCCGCCCACCGCGCTCGGCCTGGGCGACCGGCTCTTCCCCGACCTGGGCAACCCCGGGTACGACGTGACGTCGTACGACCTCGCCTTCACCTACCCCGGGGACAACAGCAAGCCGCTGCGGGCCGTCACCACCATCGACGCCCGGGTGACCCACGACCTGGAACGCGTCAACCTCGACTTCGCACACGGCAAGGTCGACTCCGTGGAGGTCGACGGCCTGCCGGCCACGTTCGCCACCGCGGGGGAGGACCTGGTGGTCACCCCGCGGGTCCCGCTGCCCGAGCACAGCCGGATGCGCATCACGGTGCACCACACCAGCGACCCGGTGTCCGAGAAGGGCCGGGACGGCGGCTGGGTGCGCACCACGGACGGCCTCGCCATGGCCAACCAGGCCGACGTCGCCCACCTCGTGTTCCCGTGCAACGACCACCCCTCCGACAAGGCGATGTTCACCTTCCACGTCACCGTCCCCGAGGGATACACGGCCGTCGCCAACGGCCTGCCCGGCACAGTCGCCAGGGCGGGCCGGTCGACCACCTGGACGTACCGCACCCGGCACCCCATGGCCACCGAGCTGGCGCAGGTCTCCATCGGCCGTTCCACCGTGCTGCACCGCACCGGTCCGCACGGCCTGCCCCTGCGGGACGTCGTCCCCACCGAGGACCGCAAGGCGCTGGAACCGTGGCTGGCCAGGACGCCCGGCCAGATCGCCTGGATGGAGAACAAGGTCGGACGCTATCCGTTCGAGACGTACGGCCTGCTCATGGCGTCGGCCAGCACCGGCTTCGAACTGGAGACACAGACCCTCTCGCTCTTCGAGAGAGAGCTGTTCACCGACCCCGCCTGGCCGAAGTGGTACGTGGAGTCGGTCATGGTGCACGAACTGTCGCACCAGTGGTTCGGCGACAGCGTCAGTCCGCGCAGCTGGTCCGACCTGTGGCTCAACGAGGGACACGCGACCTGGTACGAGGCCCTGTACGCCGACGAGAAGGCGCACAAGTCGATGGAGACCCGCATGAAGGCCGCCTACGGGGCCTCCGACCGCTGGCGCGAGGCCGGGGGGCCGCCCGCGCTCCCCAAGCCGCCCAAGGCCGGTCAGAAGATCGGCATCTTCCGCGCGAACGTCTACGACGGCGCCGCCCTCGTCCTGTACGCCCTGCGCCAGGAGATCGGCAGGCCGGCCTTCGAGCGCCTGGAGCGCGCCTGGGTGCGCGTCCACCGGGACTCCACGGCGAACACGGCGGACTTCGAACGCCTGGCCTCCGCCGTCGCCGGACGTGACCTCAGCGGCTTCTTCAAGGCCTGGCTCTACGGCGTCAAGACGCCGCCCATGCCCGGCCACCCGGACTGGACGCAGGCGCCGCCCCCGAAGGCCGCGCCGAAGAAGGTGGCCGGCAAGAAGGCGGGCGACGAGAAGGCCGCGCAGGGCGGGACCGTGCGGCAGGCGGTGGCACGGAGGAGGCAGTGAGAGGCACCCGTCGGAGGAAGCGGTGAGGGCATGCGGAAAGGGGGCGGCGCCCGGGAATAACGCCGTGACGAGACGGGCCGTGCCGTGCGACCATCATCAAGTCGGCACGGCACGGCGCACGGGAATCTCCCGGGGCTCCCGAGCGTTGTGAGAAGTGACGGAACGGCTGTCGAAGTACGTCGGTTCTCGCCGCGACTCCGTCGGCCGCACCACGGATTCCCAACGACGTAAGGACCCAATGACCTCCTCTTCTTCCTCTTCCCAGGCCACCAAGCGCCTCGCGCACACCTATCCCGAAGGTCTTCGGGCCGATGCCCTGATGGAAGAGGACGTCGCCTGGAGCCACGAGATCGACGGAGAGCGGGACGGCGACCAGTTCGACCGCTCCGAGCGCGCGGCCCTGCGCCGTGTCGCGGGCCTGTCCACCGAGCTCGAGGACGTCACCGAGGTCGAGTACCGGCAGCTCCGCCTGGAGCGGGTGGTGCTCGTCGGCGTCTGGACGTCGGGGACCGTGCACGACGCGGACAACTCCCTGGCCGAGCTGGCCGCCCTCGCGGAGACCGCCGGCGCGGTCGTGCTCGACGGCGTGATCCAGCGCCGCGACAAGCCCGACGCGGCCACCTACATCGGCTCCGGCAAGGCCGGCGAGCTGCGTGACATCGTCCTGGAATCGGGCGCGGACACCGTCATCTGCGACGGTGAGCTGAGCCCTGGGCAGCTGATCCACCTCGAGGACGTCGTCAAGGTCAAGGTCATCGACCGCACGGCCCTAATCCTGGACATCTTCGCCCAGCACGCCAAGTCCCGGGAGGGCAAGGCGCAGGTCGCGCTCGCGCAGATGCAGTACATGCTGCCACGGCTGCGCGGCTGGGGTCAGTCGCTGTCCCGGCAGATGGGCGGCGGCAAGGGCGGCGGTCTCGCCACCCGCGGTCCCGGTGAGACCAAGATCGAGACGGACCGGCGGCGGATCCGCGAGAAGATGGCCAAGATGCGCCGGGAGATCGCGGCCATGAAGACGGGCCGTGAGATCAAGCGCCAGGAGCGGCGCCGCCACAAGGTGCCGTCCGTCGCCATCGCGGGCTACACCAACGCCGGCAAGTCCTCCCTGCTCAACCGCCTCACCGGCGCGGGCGTCCTGGTCGAGAACGCGCTGTTCGCGACCCTGGACCCGACCGTCCGCCGGGCCGAGACGCCGAGCGGGCGGCTGTACACGCTGGCCGACACGGTCGGCTTCGTCCGGCACCTGCCGCACCACCTGGTCGAGGCGTTCCGCTCCACCATGGAGGAGGTCGGTGACTCCGACCTGATCCTGCACGTGGTGGACGGCTCGCACCCCGACCCCGAGGAGCAGCTGGCCGCCGTGCGCGAGGTGATCAGGGACGTCGGCGCCACCGACGTGCCCGAGATCGTCGTGGTGAACAAGGCGGACGCGGCCGACCCGCTGGTGCTGCAGCGGCTCCTGCGCATGGAGAAGCACTCGATCGCCGTCTCGGCCCGTACCGGCCGGGGCATCGCCGAACTGCTCGCCTTGATCGACAGTGAGCTGCCCCGGCCCGCCCTGGAGATCGAGGCGCTCGTGCCCTACACGCACGGCAAGCTGGTCGCCCGTGCCCACACCGAGGGCGAGGTGATCTCCGAGGAGCACACCGCGGAGGGCACCCTGCTCAAGGCTCTGGTGCACGAGGAACTGGCCGCGGATCTGGCACCGTACACGCCGGTTCCCGCGCTCTGACCCGCTCGCCGTCCGCCACCGGGTGAGCACACGGGCCCGCCCCCTTCGCGCGAAGGAGGCGGGCCCGTGTCACCTCGGCGTGGTGCCCAGGTCAGCGGCCGCCGTAGGTCCGGCTCATGTTCTCGTACAGGGACTCGGCGCCCCTGCCCAGCTGCGGGCCGGCCAGCCAGGTGTTGTCGGACGGGCCGATGGAGGTGTTGGAGACCAGCACGGTCTTCCCGCCGGCCACGCGGAACCAGCCGCCGCCGGAGGAGCCGCCGGTCATGGTGCACCCGATGCGGTACATCGTCGGCAGGGACGGGCTGAGCGACAGCCGGCCCGGCCGGTCCAGACACCGGAACATCTTCAGACCGTTGTACGGCGGTGCGGCCGGGTACCCCCACGCACCCATCGTGGCGACCTGGGGCGCCTGCGGTGCGGAGAAGTCCACGTCCAGTGCCGCCCCGACCGTCTCCTCCAGCGACTTCGCACCGGCCTCCGGCTTCACGTGCAGCACGGCGTAGTCGTACGCGGCGCCCGCGCCGCCCGTCTCCGAGCCGCCCTGGATCCACTGGCCCGAGGTGGAGGCCCAGTCCGCCCACCAGGCGCCGTAGGGAGCGACCTGCGTAGGGCCGGCGTCGCCCAGCTCCGACGCGGACCGGCCGAGGTCGTTGTAGGCCGGGACGAACGCGATGTTGCGGTACCAGCCGCCGCCCTGTCCGGCGTGCACGCAGTGCCCCGCCGTCCACACCAGGTTCGACCTGCCCGGGTGGTTGACGTCCTTGACGACCGTGCCGGAGCAGACCATCGAACCCTGGGGCGAGTCGAAGAAGACCTTGCCGACCGGGGCCGCGTGCTGGTGGTACGGGGTCTGCTCTGCCTGGGCCTGCACGGGCGGCGGCGCCGGGTCGCCGACCCCCTGGTCCGCGGCAGCGTCCTTGGTGGAGACCGTCTTGTTGGCCTCCTTGGCGGATTTCATCCGGTCGGGTTTCCAGAGCCCCTTGATCACCGGGTTGACGAAGTCCTTGGCCGCGCTGAGCCACTTGTCCTTGTCCCAGTTCTTCCAGCCGCCGTCGCGCCACTGATCGACGTCGATCCCGTGTTCCTCGAGCTTGTTCGCGAGATCGGCCGGGACCCGGACCTTGCCGTCGCCGCTGTCCGCGGCCTTCGAGGCGCCGACGCCCGGCTTGCCGCTCGCGTCGTCCTTGCCCGAGTCGTTGCAGGCGGTGGCGGTGAGCGTCAGAGCCGCGACGAGCCCGGTGGCGGCGAGGGCGGTGCCCCGTCGCGTGCGCCGGGGCGCGGAGGACGTAGGTGTGGAACGCATGGTGCGATGAACCCCCGTTGGTTCGTGTTCTGTTGTGCGCGTTACGTCTGCGTGTGGCGCCTGTGTGTCAGGTCCGCGTGTTGCGCCTGTGTGTCAGGTCCGCGTTGTGTCTCTGCGTGTCAGGTCCGCGTGGTGTGTCTGCGTGTCAGGTCTGCGTGGTGTGTCTGCGTGTCCTGTCTCCGTGCTTCAGCGCGTGGCCGGGCGGGAGTGCTTGCCCGAGCTGAGACGCCCGGCCGCATGTCATGAGCTTGTCAGGGTTGCCATGGGCCGGTTCCGTGCGGGACCACCGGCGGACGACACCCCACTATGCCCGGGGCGCCGAGTACGAACGGCGGTGGGGTGGTGAAGGTTCTTGTCGGACACCCCACCGCAGCCGTCCAGTTCACCGGCTGGTTCGGGGCTCGCTCACCGCCCGGCGAACTTCTTGCTGACCGAGGCGTAGACGCCCTTGGCCACCGTGCCCAGCCGCGGACCGGCCAGCCAACCGGCCGTCACCGGGCCGATCGAGGTGTTGGAGACCAGTGCGGGCTTGCCGTCCGCGCCCTTCTCGACCCAGCCGCCGCCGGAGGAGCCGCCGGTCATGGTGCAGCCGATGCGGTACATCGTCGGGTCGGAGGCCGTGACCGACAGCCGTCCCGGCTTGTCCTGGCACTGGTACAGCGCCTGCCCGTCGTAGGGCGGCGCGGCCGGGTAGCCGGTCGCCGTGATGTTCTGCACCTTCGGTACGGCCGGGGCGTCGAAGTTCACCGGGAGGGCCGAACCGACGGTCTCCTCCAGGGACTTGCCGTTCCCGCCCTTCTCCGGCGTCACGTGGATGACGGCGAAGTCGTAGCTCGCCCCCTGCCCGCCGGTCGCACCGCCCTGCTCGATCCACTGGTCGGAGGTCTGCGCCCAGTCGCCCCACCACACGCCGTACGGAGCGACCTGCTCCCGGGCCGCGCCCTGCAACTGGGCGGTGCTCCGGCCCGCGTCGTTGTACGACGGGACGAAGGCGATGTTGCGGTACCAGCCGCCCTTCTTGCCGGCGTGCACGCAGTGCCCCGCCGTCCACACCAGGTTGGACTTGCCGGGGTGGGCCGGGTCCTCGACGACCGTCGCCGAGCAGACCATCGTGCCCTCGGGGGAGTCGAAGAAGACCTTGCCCGCCGTCGCCGCGTTGGCGTGGTAGGGCGGCGCCACCTTCAGCGCCTTCACGGGCGCCGGCGTCGGGTCCGTGACACCCTGGTCACCGGAGATGTCGTTGGTGTCCACGCCCTTGTCCGGGTCGTTGGCCCGGCGCATCCGGTCCGGGTTCCACAGCCCCTGGATGATCGGGTTGACGAAGTCGTTCGCCTCGCGCAGCCAGTCGTCCTTGTTCCAGTTCTTCCAGGCGCCGTTCTTCCACTTGTCGACGTCGATCCCGTGCTCTTTGAGCTTCTTGCGGATGTCGTCCGGGATCTTGATCTTGCCGTCGCCCGTGGCGCCCGAGTCGCCGGCGGCCGTGGAGGCGGAGGGCATGCCCGCCGCGCCGGTGTCGTCCGAGTTGCAGCCGGTGGCGGTGAGCGCCAGGGTCGAGACCAGAGCGACGGCGGCCAGCACCGGGGAGGCCGTGCGCCGGGCACGCCCTCCCCCGCGAGCGGTGACGGACGGGCGTATGGGTCGCATGTTTCGACTCCCCCTGCTGTGAACGGACTTGCTGATACCGCCGCGCCCCGCCCCGATCCCGGACGGGATGCGGGCGTGGACCACGGCGGCGGAACGGCACCACACACTATGCGGTCGCTGTGGGCGACTGCCCACGGAACGGCAACGGTTCGGATACAAGCCGCCTGACCTGGCCAACCATCCGCGGATCTACCGGTTGGGCGTCGCTTCAGCCAGCGGGGAGCGGAAACGCCGCCGGTAGTCGGTGGGCGTCGTACCGAGCCTGCGGCGGAACGCCCGCACGAGCGTGTCCGTCGTCCCGAACCCGCACACCGTCACGATGCGTTCGAGGGTCGCGTCGGTGGACTCCAGCCGGCCACGCGCCACTTCCACACGGGCCGCTTCCACGTAGGCGCTGGGAGTCATGCCCAGTTCGGCCTTGAAGACACGGGTGAGCTGCCGCTCGCTGAGATGGGCGTGCTCGGCCAGGTCCGCCACGGTGAGGGGGCCGTCGAGGTGGTGCAGGATGTGGTGGCGGAGCTCCTCGACGCGCCGCGTCCGGGAGACGGGTTCCAGGGGAACGCTGAACTGGCTCTGCCCGCTCGGCCGCTTCAGGTACATCACCAGCTGCCGGGCCACGCGGAGCGCGATCGTCTCGCCGAAGTCGTCGGCGACGAGGGCGAGCGACAGGTCGAGGCAGGCGCTGATCCCCGCGCCGGTCCAGGTGTCACCCTCCCGGATGAAGATCGGATCGGCGTCGACCTCCACCGCCGGGTGCTCGTCGGCCAGTTGCCGCGCGGTCGACCAGTGGGTGGTGGCGCGCTTGCCGTCGAGGAGGCCGGCGGCGGCCAGGAGGTGCGCCCCGACACAGACGGAGGTGATTCTCCGCGCCCGGCGGGCGAGCGTCTTCACCCGCTCGACCACCGCCGGATCGGTGCGGGCCCGTACGCCGTACCCGCCGTCGCCGTCCGTCTCGACCGAGCCGGGCACCAGCAGGGTGTCGATACCGCTGCCCGCAACCTCGTCGAAGGTGGTGTCGGGCAGCACGCGCACCCCGGCGGAGGTCGTGACGGGGCCCATGGTCTCCGCGGCGAGGACCACCCGGTAGCCCGTCGGTCCCGGCATCTCCCGCCGCACAAGCGAGAAGACCTCGGGCGGGCCGGTCACGTCGAGCAGGTCGACGCCTTCGAAGAGAACGATGACGACGAGTCGTTCCACGACGCTCAAGGGATCTCCGCCCAGCCGCTGCGAGTGAGGCCCGGTACGAGGCTGGGCCCTGGGGTGGCGCCCCGGGGCCCGGACCCGAGACCAGGCCCTGATGTCTGGATCTGCATGTTAGGCGACATTGCCGACACGCGGTGGTGGCTCGTACGTTCGTACGGCGGCCGGCCCCCGCACGGGCGGGCTCCGCACGACGGATCCGAGTGACAGCTCGGTGCATCTGCTGAGGGGTATTTCCATGACCACGACGACGACCCTGCGTGAACTCAACGGCTTCGACGAGACACCGCCGTCGCTCGCCGACTCCACCCTGATCCTCGTCGACTACCAGAACACCTACGTCGGCGGCGTGATGGAACTGGAGGGCTGGCAGGCCGCGCTCGACTCCGCCGCCGCCCTGCTGGCCCGGGCCCGGCAGGCCGGCGCGCACGTCATCCACGTCGTCAACGACGGCGGCGAAGGCACCCCGTACGACATCAGGGCGGAGATCGGCCGGATCCACCCGAGCGTGGCGCCGGCCGAGGGTGAGCCCGTCGTCGTGAAGAAGGTGCCGAACGCGTTCGTCGACACCGAACTGGGCGAGCACGTCGACGCCGCCGGCCACAAGGACGTCGTCGTCATCGGGTTCATGACGCACATGTGCGTGCTGTTCACCGTGGAAGGCGCGTTCCTGCGGGGCAACCGGGCCACGGTGGTCGCCGACGCGTGCGCCACGCGCCCGCTCGCAGCGGCGGGCACCCGGCTGGGCGCGCGCCAGATCCACCACGCCGCCCTGGCCACCGTCGGGGACCTCTACGGGATCGTCGTCGAGTCGGGGGCGTCCTTGAGCTGACGCGGCGAAGTCCCTGACCCGGCACGGGGAGTGACTGGCCCGGCCAGGTGGTTCGCTCCTGCCGGTGCCCATGTCCTTCCAGGGCCACTGGTGCCCGTGTCCTGCCAGTGGCACTGGGGTTCATGTGCCTCCAGTGCCACCGGGGCCCATGACGCTGCCGAGTCAGGCCCCCGCGAACCAGCTCGCGCCCACCCGTAACCGTACGGATCATCCGCGGTTATAGCGGTGGGGTCCCCGCTGTCCATGACCAGACCCACGCGCCCTCGACCGCCGCGCCGCACCGCCGACGACACCGTCGCCAACGCTCGGGAGCACGACGGGTGTTGGGCCTCTCCGGCGCCGCGGCATCGACGCCACGCGGCCGAGGAGACCGCAGGCGAGCGATGCCATGCGCCAGTGGGGCCTGGAGGTCGGCCCGCCCTCGGGACGGAGGCCGACGCCTTGGGACACCGGAGGACAGGGAGCCGCAGCGGTGACGGAGTCTGTTGAGGCCGCGCACGAGGGGTGCGCGTCGGGAGACGCGCGCCTCCTGCACGACGGGATCCTGCGGCGCCAGTCCGCGCGCGAGTCGGCGGCGCGCACCTATGCGCGTGCCCTGCCGATCGTGCCGGTCAGGGCGCGCGGACTCACCATCGAAGGAGCGGACGGCCGCCGCTACCTGGACTGCCTCTCGGGCGCGGGCACCCTCGCCCTGGGACACAACCACCCCGTCGTCCTGGAAGCCGTCCGCGGCGTCCTCGACTCCGGCGCGCCCCTGCTCGCCCTCGACCTGGCCACTCCCGTCAAGGACGCCTTCGTCACCGAGCTGTTCCGCACCCTGCCGCCCGGGCTGGGCGAGCGGGCCCGCGTGCAGTTCTGCGGCCCGGCGGGGACGGACGCCGTGGAGGCCGCCTTCAAGCTGGTCCGCGCCGCCACCGGCCGCACCGGCATCATGGCCTTCGCCGGTGCGTACCACGGGATGACCGACGGCGCGCTCGCCGCGTCCGGGCACGCCCCGGACGTACGGGTCACCCGGCTGCCCTACCCGCAGGACTACCGCTGCCCCTTCGGCGTCGGCGGCCCCCGCGGGGCCGAACTCGCGTCCCGCTGGGCGGAATCCGTGCTGGACGACCCCAAGTCCGGAGTGCCACTGCCCGCCGGGATGATCCTCGAACCCGTGCAGGGCGAGGGCGGCGTGCTCCCCGCGCCGGATGCCTGGATGCGCCGCATCCGGCAGCTCACCGAGGAGAGGTCCGTCCCCTTGATCGCCGACGAGGTCCAGACCGGAGTCGGCCGCACCGGCGCCTTCTGGGCGGTGGACCACAGCGGGGTGACACCGGATGTGATGGTGCTCTCGAAGGCCATCGGTGGCAGCCTGCCGCTGGCCGTCGTCGTGTACCGCGACGACCTCGACGTGTGGCCACCGGGCGCCCACGCGGGAACCTTCCGCGGCAACCAGCTCGCCATGGCCGCGGGCACAGCCACCCTGGCGTACGTCCGCGAGAACCGCCTCGCCGAACGCGCCGCGACCCTCGGCGCCCGCATGCTCTCCCGCCTCCGCGAACTTTCCAGTCAGCACCCGTGTGTCGGGGACGTCCGCGGCCGCGGACTGATGCTCGGCCTCGAACTGGTCGATCCGGAGGCGGGGGCGGGCGCGGGCACGGCGGCAGGGGCAGGGGCGGAGGCGAACGCGGACACAGGCGCGGGCGCGGTGCCAGAAGGGGGCAGCGGTATGGGCGCCGAAACCACTGGCCCGGGGGAAGCGTCCGCGCCGGGCGACGGCACCGCACGGCCCATCGCGCTGTCGGCCGACCACGGGCGGCGCCCGCCGCCCGCCGCGCCCGAGATCGCCGCGGCCGTGCAAAGAGAGTGCCTGCGCCGGGGCCTCATCGTCGAACTCGGCGGACGTCACGCGAGTGTCGTACGCCTCCTGCCCCCGCTGACCCTCACCGACGAGCAGTCGGCGGCCGTGCTCGACAGGTTGGCCGACGCGGTCGAAACGGTGGCCCGGAGCGACACCGGACGAGGGGGAGGGCGGTCCCGGCTGCCCGGACGGCAACTGCCGCCGACGGGCTGCCCCGACGGAGCCGGCTAGCGACCGACGGCAGCCCCCGGCAGCAGCCGGCGAACCGATCGAGGGAAGCGGGCCACACGCCCGCACCCGCTTCGGCCGCCGAGGCGGGCACGCCAGGAGCCCGAGCAGCCCAGAAACCCCGAGCAGCCCAGAAGCCCCGTGCACCCAAGAAGCCCCGTGCACCCAAGAAGCCCCGTGCACCCAAGAAGCCCCGTGCACCCAAGAAGCCCCGTGCACCCAAGAAGACGCGGCCGAAGCGGACGAAGCGGACGAGTCCCGGCCCCGACCCCGAGGAACCGCCTTGAACACCACGCCCACCCACCGCGGTCACTCCGTACCTCCTCCCGACACGGACGAGACCTACGAGACTTACGAGACGCGTGGGACGAATGAGACCAGCGAGACCAACGTGACAAGCGAGGCGGCAGAGGCGACCCGGGCCACCGATGCGACCGATGCCAGCGAAACGACCGAGGCAAGCGAAACCACCGAGGCGTCCGCGACGATCCCTCCCCAGCCGAGCGGCCCCTCCCCCCACCAGCCACCTCAGGTGGCAACCCGTTCGGATCGCCCCCTCCAGGCCGACCCACTTGTGCACCCCGACCCGTCCACAGCCGCCCATGCCGCAGGCGTCGAGAACCTGCTGCGCTGCTGGGTTCGCGAGACCGACGTCCCCGACCCTCATGGCGGCGTCCTCCGAAACGGCGGCGTCCTCCGCATCCCTCTCCCCGCAAGTGGCACCGCGCTCCTCGTGCCGGTCCACCACTGGTCCCCGACCGGCTGGCACCGCTTCGGGCCGCCGCGCCTTGCCCACGCGCCCGAGACCGCCGCACCGGCCGACGCCGTCACGGTCGCCGCGCTCCTCGCCCGGGAAGCCGTCCCCCCCGCCGCCGCACCCCTGTCACCGCAATCGCCGACGGCTCGCGCCCGTACGGCGCACCAGGCCGAAGCGACCGATCTGGTAGCCCGCGTCGCCGACTCCGTCCGGCGTACCGTTCTCTTCCTCACCGACCGCCGCGAGCGCCCCTGTGACGGACCTGATCGGTTCCTCTCCGCTGAACAGTCCCTTCTCTTCGGACATCCGTTGCATCCGTCGCCCAAGAGCCGGGAGGGCTTCTCGGAAGCCGAAGTCCCGCACTACTCGCCCGAGTCGCGAGGCTCCTTCCCCTTGCACTGGATGGCGGTGGCGCCTTCCGTACTCGCCACCGACTCGGCCTGGACGGAGGCCGGGCGCCCCGTGCCCGCCGACCGCGTCACCGCACGGCTCGCCGGACCAGAGCTGCGGGGCCCCGACGGACATGCCCTTCTGCCCCTGCACCCTTGGCAGTTGCGCGAGGTACTGCATCGTCCCGAAGTGGTGGCACTCCTCGACGCGGGACTGCTGCGCGACCTCGGGCCGCACGGCCCGGCCTGGCATCCCACCTCTTCCGTGCGAACCGTCCACCGCAGCGGCGCGCCCGCCATGCTCAAACTGTCCCTGGCCCTGCGCATCACCAACTCCCGTCGGGAGAACCTGCGTAAGGAGCTGCACCGTGGCGTCGAGGTCCACCGCCTGCTGCGCAGCGGTCTCTCCCAGCAGTGGCGGGCCGCCCACCCCGGCTTCGACATCGTGCGCGACCCGGCCTGGCTGGCGGTCGACGGCCAGGACGGGGCTCCCGTGCCCGGACTGGATGTGGTGATCCGTCACAACCCGTTCGGCCCGTCGGACGACGTGTCCTGCGTCGCCGGCCTCGTCGCCCCCCGGCCGTACCCCTGGAGCGGGCCGTGCCCGCCACCGGCAGGGAGCCGGCCCCAGCCGGCCGACAGCCAGGCCACCCGGTCCCGCCTCGCCGAGGTCATCGCGCGGCTCGCCGCCCGCACCGGACGGCCGCGGGGAGCCGTAGCCGCCGAGTGGTTCCTGCGCTATCTCGAACAGGTGATCCGCCCGGTGCTGTGGCTGGACGGCGAGGCGGGGATCGCCCTCGAAGCGCACCAGCAGAACACGCTGGTCCTGCTCGGTCCCGACGGCTGGCCCGCGGGCGGCCGCTACCGCGACAACCAGGGCTACTACTTCCGAGCCTCCCGCCGTGCGGAACTCGACGCGCGGTTGCCCGGCATCGGCGCACGGAGCGACACCTTCGTCTCCGACGAGGTCACGGACGACCGCTTCGTCTACTACCTCGCCCTCAACAACGTGTTCGGCCTCATCGGCGCCTTCGGCTCACAGCGCATCGCCGACGAACGCCTGCTCCTGGCCGCCTTCCGCCACTTCCTCGCCGAGGCCGCCGCCGGTCCGCGGCGCATGCGCTCCTCCCTGCCCGCCCGGCTGCTGGACTCGCCGGTCCTGCGCTGCAAGGCCAACCTGCTGACCCGGCTGCACGGCCTGGACGAACTCGTCGGCCCGGTCGACACCCAGTCCGTCTACGTCACCGTCACCAACCCCCTCCACACCTGAACGCCCCCGGCCCCGACCACCGGCTCCGGTCATCACCTCCCCGTACCCGTCCCCGCCGAGGCCCCGCCCCCTCGCCTCCTTCGCCACCACTCCCGAGCCTTCACCCTCACTCCCGAGCCTTCACCCTCACTCCCGAGCCTTCACCCTCACTCCAGAGCCTTCACCCTCACTCCAGAGCCTTCGCTCTCACTTCCGAGCCTTTGCCCCCACGTCCGCGCCCTCGCCACCACTTCCGAGCCTTCACCTCCGCCCTCCGAGAGGAGCGCCCATGATTCCCACCGCCGCCGGCGCCGCCCCCAGCCGCGCCTCCGCCACCCCCTCCGCCGCCGGTACGGAGCCGAGCCCCACGGTGACCCTCTTCGACACCGGAGTGGGCACGCCCGGTGCCGTCGCCGGGACCCGGCCTGCCGAGGCGGGCGGTGACGGGGAGGACACGCTCGACCTGCGCCTGCCCGACGACTTCGTAGCGCTCCTCGCGGATCCGGGACCGGCCCGCCCCGCCACCGACGCTGTTGGCGCGTCCGCCACCAGACGGGCCGGCCTCCTCGACGGCGCCGGAGACTGGGGACCCACCCTCACACCCGTCGGCACCTTCCAACTGGTCACCGTACGGATCGAGCCTGACCTACAGGTCATCAGCCGCTGGATGAACGAGCCCGCGGTCGCCGAGTTCTGGCACCTGGCCGGGCCACGGAGCGTGACAGAGGAGCACCTGCGCGCGCAGCTGGACGGGGACGGGCGCAGCGTTCCCTGCCTCGGGGTGCTGGACGGCACGCCGATGAGCTACTGGGAGATCTACCGGGCCGACCTCGATCCCCTGGCACGGCACTACTGCGCACGGCCGCACGACACCGGCGTCCACCTTCTCCTCGGCAGTGCCGCCGACCGTGGCCGCGGTATCGGCAGCACCCTGCTGAGAGCCGTGACCGATCTGGTCCTCGCCGAGCGCCCCGGCTGTTCCCGCGTCGTCGCGGAACCCGACGTCCGGAACGCGCCCTGCGTCTCCGCTTTCCTGACCGCTGGTTTCCGGTTCTCCGCCGAGATCGACCTGCCCGGCAAGCGGGCCGCCCTCATGCTTCGGGACCGCGCTGCGGGCAGGCCGCGGTGACGGCCGGACACGTCCTGGCCACGTTCAGCGCACCGGCCGGGTCGGTCGGGGGCCCACTCCGCCCCGAGGTGGTTCCGTCGCGGCGCACCGGACCGGGTAGGGCCCGACTCGGTGCCGGACCGCAGCGGCACCGCATCGGTGCTCCGCCGCCGGTCCCGGCCTCCGGCACTCGTTTGTCAGTCCGGCGCCGTAGGGTGGTCGCGCTATGACGAAGCCCTCACTCCCCGAACTCCTGCATGCCGCCGTCGCTGCCGTCGGCGGTACGGAGCGCCCCGGCCAGGTGACCATGGCCCAAGCCGTCGCCGACGCGATCGACGACAGCTCGCACCTGCTGGTCCAGGCCGGCACCGGTACCGGAAAGTCCCTCGGGTACCTGGTGCCGGCACTCGCGCACGGAGAGCGGGTCGTGGTGGCCACGGCCACCCTGGCCCTCCAGCGCCAGCTGGTCGAGCGGGACCTGCCGCGCACGGTCGACGCCCTGCATCCGCTGCTGCGCCGCCGCCCGGAGTTCGCCATGCTCAAGGGCCGGTCGAACTACCTGTGCCTGCACCGTCTGCACGAGGGTGTCCCGCAGGACGAGGAGGAGGGCCTGTTCGACCAGTTCGAGGCGGCCGCGCCCAGCAGCAGACTGGGCCAGGACCTGCTGCGGCTGCGTGACTGGTCGGACGAGACCGAGACCGGGGACCGCGACGACCTCACGCCGGGTGTGTCGGACCGGGCCTGGGCGCAGGTGTCGGTCTCTTCCCGGGAATGCCTGGGCGCCTCGAAGTGCGCTTACGGGGCGGAGTGCTTCGCCGAGATGGCCCGCGAGCGCGCCAAGCTCGCCGAGGTCGTCGTCACCAACCACGCGCTGCTCGCGATCGACGCCATCGAGGGCGCGCCGGTCCTCCCGCAGCACGAGGTGCTGATCGTCGACGAGGCGCACGAACTGGTCTCCCGGGTGACCGGCGTGGCCACCGGCGAGCTGACCCCGGGGCAGGTCAACCGCGCCGTGCGCCGCGCCGCGAAGCTCGTCAACGAGAAGGCCGCCGATCAGTTGCAGACCGCGGCCGAAGGCTTCGAGCGGCTGATGGAGCTGGCCCTGCCCGGCCGTCTGGAGGAGGTCCCGGAGGACCTCGGCTACGCACTGCTGGCGTTGCGGGACGCCTCCCGCAACGTCATCTCGGCGATCGGCGCGACCCGGGACAAGTCGGTCCAGGACGAGGACGCGGTCCGCAAGCAGGCACTCGCCTCCGTGGAGAACGTGCACGACGTGGCGGAGCGCATCACCAACGGCTCCGAGTGGGACGTGGTCTGGTACGAGCGCCACTACCGCTTCGGCGCCTCCCTGCGCGTCGCCCCCATGTCCGTGTCGGGCCTGCTGCGGGAGAAGCTCTTCACGGACCGCTCCGTCGTGCTCACCTCCGCGACCCTGAAGCTCGGCGGTGACTTCAACGGCGTCGGCGCCTCACTCGGCCTCGCTCCGGAGGGCACGGAGGGCGAGGACGTACCGCAGTGGAAGGGCGTGGACGTCGGGTCGCCGTTCGACTACCGCAAGCAGGGGATCCTCTACGTCGCCAAGCACCTGGCGCGCCCCGCGCGGGACGGCGACCGCGGGGACATGCTCGACGAGCTGACGGAGCTGATCCAGGCGGCCGGCGGCCGGACCCTGGGCCTGTTCTCTTCCATGCGGGCCGCCCAGCTGGCGGCGGAGGAGCTGCGCTCGCGCGTCCCGGAGTTCCCGATCCTGCTCCAGGGCGAGGAGACGCTGGGCGAGCTGATCAAGAACTTCGCCGCCGATCCGAAGACGTGTCTGTTCGGCACGCTCTCGCTCTGGCAGGGCGTCGACGTACCCGGCGCCAGCTGTCAGCTGGTCGTCATGGACAAGATCCCGTTCCCGCGCCCGGACGACCCGTTGATGAGCGCCCGCCAGAAGGCGGTCGAGGACGCCGGGGGCAACGGCTTCATGGCCGTCGCCGCGACCCATGCGGCGCTCCTGATGGCCCAGGGCGCCGGCCGTCTCGTCCGTGCCTCCGCAGACCGGGGCGTGGTCGCCGTACTGGATCCGCGACTGGCGACGGCACGCTACGGCGGCTACCTGAAGGCATCGCTGCCGGACTTCTGGTACACCACCGACCGCAACCAGGTGCGGAAGTCGCTCGCGGCCATCGACGCGGCGGCGAAGCCGACGGAGGGGGAGCAGGACGCGGAGTGATCGCGGGGTGGCCCTGAGCGGCGCCACTCAGGGC
>NZ_JBHJUW010000034.1:0-72445 GCF_042268205.1 Streptomyces sp. NPDC056160 | reverse complement strand
TCGCGCCCAACCTGCTCCTGCTCCCGGTGTACTCCCACACGGGGACCCTCGGCCTGGGCGGCGGAGCGGACACGGCGACGGGCGGGGCGCGCCGCCCCCGAACGGGTACCGCGCGCCCGGCCCGCCAACGGCACCCGCACGGCCGTACGGTCACAGCCTGCCGCCCGCGCGTCTCGGAGCCGTTTCCGTGAGGTTTCCCGCGTGTCAACGCATGGTCCGCCGCTCCGCCGCGAAGTGACAGGCGGAGTCGTGGGCCGCCGGGCCGCCCGCGTGGCGGAACTCCTCGGGGACCGCCAGCAGCGGAACCTCCAGCGCGCAGCGCTCGCGGGCCTTGAAGCAGCGGGTGCGGAAGCGGCAGCCGGAGGGGATGGCGGCCGGGGACGGCACGTCGCCGGTGAGGATGATCCGCTCGCGCTGCTCGCGGGCCTCCGGGTCCGGCACCGGGACGGCCGACAGCAGCGCCTGCGTGTAGGGGTGCGTCGGGTGGTCGTAGATCTGCTCGTCCGTGCCGGTCTCCACGATGCGGCCCAGGTACATGACGCCGACCCGGTCGGAGATGTGCCGCACGATGGACAAGTCGTGCGCGATGAAGACGTAGGAGAGGTCGAACTCGGCCTGGAGCCGCTCCATCAGGTTGATCACCTGGGCCTGCACGGACACGTCCAGCGCGGAGACCGGCTCGTCCGCGACGATGATCTCCGGGCGCAGCGCGAGGCCGCGGGCGATGCCGATGCGCTGGCGCTGACCGCCGGAGAACTGGTGCGGGTAGCGGTTGACGTACTCCGGGTTCAGGCCCACCACGTCCAGCAGCTCCTGGACCCTCCTGCGCCTCTCGCCCTTCGGGGCCGCCTCGGGGTGGATCTCGTACGGTTCACCGATGATGTCGCCCACCGTCATCCGCGGGTTGAGCGAGGTGTACGGGTCCTGGAACACCATCTGGATGTTGCGGCGCACCGCCTTCAGCGCGCGCCCGGACAGCTTGGTGACGTCCTCGCCGCGGTAGCGGATCTGTCCGGCCGTGGGCCGCTCCAGCCGGCACAGCAGCTTGGCCACCGTGGACTTGCCGCAGCCCGACTCGCCGACGATGCCCAGTGTCTCGCCCCGGCCGAGGACGAAGTCGACGCCGTCGACGGCCCTGACGGCGCCGATCTGCTTCCTGAAGAGGATGCCCCGGGTGAGCGGGTAGTGCTTGACCAGCCCGGCGACCTCCAGCAACGGCTCAGCCATCCAGGCACTCCCTCCAGAAGTGGCAGGCGGACCCGCGCTGTTCGTCCACCTCGTACAGCGGCGGTACGTCCGTGCGGCACACGTCCCGGGCCATCGGGCAGCGCGGGTGGAAGGCGCAGCCGGAGGGGATGCGCGTGAGGCTGGGCGGCAGGCCCTTGATGGCGTACAGCTCGCGGCCCTTGTGGTCCAGGCGCGGGATGGAGTCGAGCAGGCCGCGCGTGTAGGGGTGCGCGGGCGCCTTGTAGAGGGCGTGGACGGGGGCGGTCTCCACGATCCGGCCCGCGTACATCACCGCGATGTCGTCGGCGACGTCGGCGACCACGCCCAGGTCGTGGGTGATGAGGATGAGGCCCATGTCGAACTCGCGCTGCAACTTTGCGAGCAGGTCCATCACCTGGGCCTGGACCGTCACGTCGAGGGCGGTGGTCGGCTCGTCCGCGATGATCAGGTCCGGCTCCAGGGCCACTGCCATGGCGATCATGATGCGCTGGCGCATACCGCCGGAGAACTGGTGCGGGTAGTCGCGCACGCGCTGGGCGGCGGCCGGGATGCGCACCCGGTCCATCAGCTCGACCGCCTTGGCCCGCGCGTCCTTGCGGGACATGCCCCGGTGCACGGTGAACATCTCGCCGAGCTGGTCGCCCACGGTGAGCACCGGGTTGAGGGCGGACAGCGCGTCCTGGAAGATCATCGCGATCCCGGCGCCCCTGACCTTGCGTCGCTCCTCCTCCGACAGCTTCAGCAGGTCACGGCCCTGGAAGAGGATCTCGCCCGCGGTGATGCGGCCGGGCGGCATGTCGAGGATGCCCATGACCGCCTGCGCGGTCACGGACTTTCCGGACCCGGACTCGCCGAGCACGGCGAGGGTCTCGCCCGCGTCCACCTGGTAGGTGACGCCGTTGACGGCGTGGGCGACACCGTCGCGGGTGCGGAACTCCACGTGCAGGTCGCGGACTTCGAGCAGCATCGCGCCGTCACCTCAGCTTCGGGTCGAGGGCGTCGCGGACCGCGTCGCCGAGCATGATGAAGGCCAGAACGGTGACGGCCAGCGCGCCGGCGGGCCACAGCAGCGCGTGCGGGGCGTTGCGGACGTAGGGCGAGGCGGCGGAGATCTCGATGCCCCAGGACACGCTCGGCGGTTTCAGCCCGACGCCGAGGTAGGAAAGGGTCGCCTCCAGGGCGATGTACGTGCCGAGCGCGATGGTGGCGACCACGATCACGGGGGCGACGGCGTTGGGCGCGATGTGGCGCAGCAGGATGCGGGTGTCGGAGGCGCCGAGGGCGCGGGCGGCCTGCACGTAGTCGTGCTGTTTGGCGGTGATGACGGAGCCGCGGGCGATGCGGTAGATCTGCGGCCAGCCGAGCAGCACGATGAACCCGACGACGGGCCAGACGGTGTTGCTGGTGACGACGGACAGCAGGACCAGGCCGCCGAGGACGACCGGGATGGCGAAGAAGATGTCGGTGACCCGGGACAGGACCGCGTCCCACGCCCCGCCGAAGTAGCCGCCGAGGGCGCCGAGCACGGAGCCGAGGACCGCAACGCCGAGGGTGGCGCAGACGCCGACGGTGACGGAGGCGCGGGCGCCGTGCACGGTGCGCGTGTACACGTCGCAGCCCTGGCCGTCGAAGCCGAAGGGGTGGCCGGGCGAAGGGCCGTCCTGGGCGCGGGCCAGGTCGCAGGACAGGGGGTTGCCGGGGGCGATGAGCGAGGGCCACACGGCGATGAGGACCAGGAAGCAGATCACCAGCGCGGAGAGCAGGAAGACGGGGTTGCGGCGCAGGTCGCGCCAGGCGTCGGACCACAGCGAGCGGGGCCGCTCCGCCGGGCCCGCGCCGCCCGCTCCCCCGTCCGGCCCCGGTGCCAGGCTGCTCGCCTCGCTCGCCGCGAGGTCCATCCCGCCGCCCATGCCGGTCCCCGCGACGGCGCCCTCGGGCTCGTACGGCTGCGACTGCGGCGGCTGCTCAGGCATAGCGGATCCTCGGGTCGAGTACGGCGTACAGGAGGTCCACGAGCAGGTTGGCGGCCAGGAAGACCAGCACGAGGACGGTGACGAAGCCGACGACGGTCTGGGTGTTCTGGCGCAGGATGCCCTGGTAGAGCTGGTAGCCCACGCCGTGGATGTTGAAGATGCGCTCGGTGACGATGGCGCCGCCCATCAGCGCCCCGATGTCGGTGCCGATGAAGGTGACCACGGGGATGAGCGAGTTGCGCAGCAGGTGCCGTACGACGACGCGGCGGCGGGGCAGGCCCTTGGCGACGGCGGTGCGGACGTAGTCGGCGCGCCGGTTCTCGGCGATGGAGGTGCGGGTCAGCCGGGTGACGTAGGCGAGGGAGACGGAGGCGAGGACCAGGCCGGGCACGATCAGCTCGTCGAAGGAGGCCTCGGGCGGCACGGACGGCCGCATCCAGCCCCACTTGACGCCGAGCAGCAGTTGCAGGAGCAGGCCGGTGACGAAGGTGGGGACGGAGATGACGACCAGGGTGAGCAGCAGGACCGAGGTGTCCACGGGCCGGCCGCGCCGCAGTCCGGTCACCACGCCCAGGGTGATGCCGATGACGATCTCGAAGACGATGGCGACGACGGTGAGCCGGATGGTCACCGGGAAGGCGGCGCCCATCAGTTCGGTGACGGGCTGGCCGTTGAAGGCGGTGCCGAAGTCGCCGGTGAAGACGTTGCCCATGTAGGTCGCGTACTGCTGCCACAGCGGCTTGTCGAGGCCGAACTCCCGCTTGAGCTGGGCGGCCGTCGCGGTGTCGCAGGCGCGTTCGCCGCACAGGCCGGCGACGGGGTCGCCCATCACGTTGACCATGAGGAAGATGAGCAGGGTGGCCCCGATGAAGACGGGGACCATCTGGAGCAGGCGTCTGACGACGTAGCGTCCCATGGCGGTTCAGCCGACCTTGATCTCGTTGTAGACGGGCACGCTGAACGGGTTGAGGGCCACGTGGTGCAGCCGGTCGGAGTAGCCGGCGCTGCCGTTCTGGTACCAGAGCGGGATGGCGGCCATGTTGTCGCGGACGACGCCCTCGGCCTGCTGGAACAGCCGGATCGCCGCTGCCTTGCCGGTCTCGGCGTTGGCCCGGTCGACGAGGTGGTCGAACTGCTTGTTCGACCACTTGCCGTCGTTGGAGGAGGCGTCGGTGTAGTAGAGCGGCTGGAGGAAGTTCTGGATGAGCGGGTAGTCCATCTGCCAGCCGGCCCGGAAGGGGCCCGGCATGCGGTGCCGGGAGATCTGGTTGCGGAAGTCGGCGAAGGTGCCGACCGGGTTGCCCACGCACGCGCGGTCGTTGCCGAGCACGTTGTTGATGGAGTTGCACACGGCGTCCACCCACTCCTTGTGCGAGCCCGTGTCCGCGTTGTACGTGATCCGCACCTGGCCGCCGGGCAGCCCGCCGCCCTCCTTGACCAGCTTCCTGGCCTCGGCGGGGTCGTACGCGCAGGCCCTGCCGCACAGTCCGGCCTGGAAGCCGCCGTCCGTGCCGAGCACCGGTGAGGTCCAGTCGGTGGCGGGGGTGCGGGTGCCGCGGAAGAGGGTCTTGGTGATCTGCGCCCGGTCGATGGCCATGGACAGGCCGGTGCGGACCTTGCGGGCGCCGTCGGTGTTCCAGGCCTTGTCGTAGAACGGGAAGGCGAGGGTCTGGATGATGCCGGCCGGGGTGTTGATGTAGCGGCCGTTCAGGTCGGAGGTGACGTTCTTGAGCTGGCTGGCGGGGATGTCGTCGACCAGGTCGAGGTTGCCGGCCAGGACGTCGGTGTACGCGGTGTTGTTGTCGGTGTAGACGAGGAGGGTCACGCCCTCGTTGAGCGCCTTGTCCGGACCGGGGTAGCGGTCCCACTTCTTCAGGTACATCTGCGCGCCCTTGGTGTAGGACTCGATGGTGTACGGGCCGTTGCCGACGGGCCGGTCGAGCCAGGCCCTGTGGTCGGTGAAGAAGGTGCGGGGCAGCGGGGCGAAGGCGGCGTAGCCGAGGGTGTCGGGGAAGGTGGAGAACTTCTGGCCGAGCCGGACGGTGAAGGTCCGCGGTCCGGTGACCTTCAGGCCGCTCAGCGTGTCGGCGCTCTGCGTGCCGCTCTCCGGGTGGACCTTGTCGTAGCCGTCGATGTAGCCGAAGAAGTACGCGTTCTTCTGGTTGTTCCTGAGGCTGGCGCCGTAGTTCCAGGCGTCGACGAAGGACTTCGCGGTGACGGGTTCGCCGCTGCTGAACGTCCAGCCGGGCTTGACGGTGATCGTGTAGTTCTGCGAGTCGGCGGTCTCGATCCGCTCGGCGAGCATGTTCTCGGCCTTGCCGGTCCTCGGGTCGTACCGCTTCAGTCCGCGGAAGACCATGTCGAGCACCTTGCCGCCCTGCACCTCGTTGGTGTTGGCGGGCTCCAGCGGGTTCTGCGGGTCGCCCCAGGAGGAGCTGAGCACTCCGGCCCCGGCGCCCGTCGTGCTGCCGCACCCCGCGGCCAGCGGCAGCACGGCCGCCGCCAGCGCCGCGCCGGCCCACCGCACGCGGGTGCCTGCACGCATGGGCGCCTCCTCGGGTACGGGACACGGCGCGGTCCGGCCGACGGCTTGATCCTCATATCACCACATAAGCCGCATATATCCCGTACGCCTCACCGGGGGGCGGCCCCGCTCCAGCCGGATGCACGCCCGCCGATGCCCGCGAACGCCGATGCCCGGCACCCTGGAGGGGGTGTCGGGCATCGGCGGTGGTGCCGTCGAGGGGACTACGCCGCGTGGACGATGTCCTTCTCCTCGGCGAAGTGGCAGGCCGACTCGTGGGCCGCCTGGGAGTCCTCGCCCTTGAAACGCTCGGGGATCGCCAGCAGCGGAACCTCCTCGGCGCACTTGTCCTGGGCCTTCCAGCAGCGGGTGCGGAAGCGGCAGCCCGAGGGCGGGTTGGCCGGGGACGGCACATCGCCGGTGAGGATGATCCGCTCGCGGTTCTCGCGGGCGTCCGGGTCCGGCACCGGAACGGCCGACAGCAGCGCCTGCGTGTAGGGGTGCGTCGGGTGGTCGTAGATCTGCTCGTCCGTGCCGATCTCGGCCATCTTGCCGAGGTACATCACGCCCACGCGGTCCGAGATGTGCCGGACGATCGACAGGTCGTGCGCGATGAAGATGTACGACAGGTTGAACTCGTCCTGCAGCCGCTCCATCAGGTTGATCACCTGCGCCTGCACCGACACGTCCAGCGCCGAGACCGGCTCGTCGCAGATGATGACCTCGGGGTTGAGCGCGAGGCCGCGGGCGATGCCGATGCGCTGGCGCTGACCGCCGGAGAACTGGTGCGGGTAGCGGTTGATGTACTCCGGGTTCAGACCGACGACGTCCAGCAGCTCCTGCACCTTGCGGCGCCGGTCGCCCTTCGGGGCCACCTCGGGGTGGATGTCGAAGGGCTCGCCGATGATGTCACCGACCGTCATCCTCGGGTTGAGCGAGGTGTACGGGTCCTGGAACACCATCTGGATGTTGCGGCGGACCGCCTTCAGCGCGCGCCCGGACAGCTTGGTGATGTCCTGGCCCTTGTAGAAGATCTGGCCCGCGGTCGCCCGCTCCAGGTTCATCAGGAGCTTGGCCACCGTGGACTTGCCGCAGCCGGACTCGCCCACGATGCCCAGCGTCTCGCCCTGGTACAGGTCGAAGGAGATGCCGTCGACGGCCTTGACCGCGCCGACCTGCCTCTTGAACAGGACGCCCTGGGTGAGCGGGAAGTGCTTCACCAGGTCGCGCACCTGGAGGATCGGCTCGCCGCGCTGGACGGGCGCCTCGATGGCGCCGACCGCCTCCTCCTCGGTGCCCGCCTCCACGACGTCCACCTCGGAGACGTTCGGCGTGGCGTCCTGCCGCTCGTCGTTCTTGCTGAGCTCAGCCATGGATCGTCTCCTTCCAGAAGTGGCACGCCGAGGCGCGGCCCGGCAGCTCGCCGCCGTCGCGCTCGGTGACCTGCAGCAGCTCCGGGATCTCCGTACGGCAGATGTCCTGGGCCTTGGGGCAGCGCGGGTTGAAGGCGCAACCGGTGGGTACGCGCAGCAGGTTGGGCGGCAGACCCTTGATCGCGTACAGCTCCTGGCCCTTCTGGTCCAGGCGCGGGATCGAGTCCAGCAGACCCCGCGTGTACGGGTGCGCCGGGCGCTTGTACAGCTCGTGCACGGGCGCCTGCTCCACGATGCGGCCCGCGTACATCACCGCGATCTTGTCCGCGACGTCGGCGACGACACCGAGGTCGTGGGTGATCAGGATCAGACCCATGTTGTACTCGCGCTGCAACTCCGCGAGCAGGTCCATCACCTGGGCCTGGACCGTCACGTCGAGCGCCGTGGTCGGCTCGTCCGCGATGATCAGGTCCGGCTCCAGGGCCAGCGCCATGGCGATCATGATGCGCTGGCGCATACCGCCCGAGAACTGGTGCGGGTAGTCGCTGACGCGGGCCGCGGCGGCCGGGATCTTCACCCGGTCCATCAGCTCGATCGCCTTGGCCTTGGCGTCCTTCTTGGACAGGCCCTGGTGGACGCGGAACATCTCGCCGAGCTGGTAGCCGACGGTCAGCACCGGGTTCAGCGACGACAGCGCGTCCTGGAAGATCATCGCGATCCGGCGACCGCGGATCTTGCGGCGCTCCTCGGCGGACATGGTCAGCATGTCCTGCCCGCGGAAGCGGATCTCCCCCTGGGGGATCTTCGCCGGCGGCATGTCCAGGATGCCCATGATCGCCTGCGCCGTCACGGACTTGCCGGAGCCGGACTCGCCGAGCACGGCGAGGGTCTCGCCGGCGCTCACGCTGTAGTTGACGCCGTTGACGGCCCGCACGACACCCTCACGGGTGTGGAACTCCACGTGCAGGTCGCGCACGTCGAGCAGCGGCCCGCCGTCCGTCCCGCCGTCGCGGGGCGACGGCACCGGGGTGACTTCTTCGATGGTGGTCACGTACGCCTCCCTCAGCGCGTCTTCGGGTCGAGGGCGTTGCGGACGGCCTCACCGAGCATGATGAACGCCAGCACCGTGATGCTGAGCAGGATCGACGGGTACAGCATGATCCACTGGGCCACGCGGATCGAGTTGCCGCCGTCGGAGATGTCGTTGCCCCACGAGGCGCCGTTCAGGCCGAGGCCGAGGAACGACAACGTGGCCTCGGCGCCGATGTAGACACCGAGCGAGATGGTGGCGACGACGATCACCGGCGCCACCGCGTTGGGCAGCACGTGGCGGAACAGGATGCGGTTGGTGCCGGCGCCGAGCGCCTTGGCGGCCTGCACGTAGTCCGTGGACTTGACGGTGATGACCGCACCGCGCATGACACGGGCCGTCTGCGTCCAGCCGAGGAAGGCCAGCGCCAGGATGACGACCGGGATGGTGCGGTCGGTGAAGGCGTTCAGCAGCACCAGCGCGCCGAGCAGGAACGGGATGCCCATGAACATGTCGGTCACCCGGGACAGCACCGCGTCGATCCAGCCGCCGAAGTAGCCGGCGACCATACCGATCAGGCCACCGAGCAGAGTGACCGCGAGGGTGGTGCCGCCACCGACCAGCAGCGAGGCGCGCGCGCCGTAGATGGCGCGCGTGTACACGCTGCGGCCCTGGGCGTCGTAGCCCAGCCAGTCGACCTTGAAGACGTGGCTGTAGTGCGGGTGCGCCAGGTAGTGCCCGGCCAGGTCCTTGTTGTTCGGGTCTCCGCCCGTGAACAGGCTGGGCCAGGCTGCCATCAGCAGCAGCAGCAGGATGAGGACCGCCGAGACGATGAACACCCAGTTGGTGCGCAGGTCCTGCCAGGCGTCACCCCACAGGCTGCGGGTCTTCTCCGCCTTGGGCTGCGGCAGTTCGGCACCCGCGGCTGCGGTCGCGGCGGCGCTGGGGGCTTCGTCAGCGGAAGTGGTCAGCTCAGGCATAACGGATCCTCGGGTCCAGAACCGCGTACAGCAGGTCGACGATCAGGCTGCAGAAGAGGTACACGAGGACCAGGATGGTGACCAGCCCGACCAGGGTGGTGCCCTCTCGGCGCACGATCGAGTCGTAGATCGTGCCGCCGACGCCGTGGATGTTGAAGATGCCCTCCGTGACGATCGCACCGCCCATCAGCGCACCGAGGTCGGTGCCGAGGAAGGTGACGACCGGGATGAGCGAGTTGCGCATCAGGTGCACACCGATCACCCGGCGCTTGGGCAGGCCCTTGGCGATGGCCGTACGCATGTAGTCGGCGCGCAGGTTCTCGGCGACCGAGGTCCGGCTGAGCCGGGCGACGTAGGCGAGCGACGCGCTGGCCAGCACGATGGCGGGCAGGATGAACTGGTTGAGGTCGGTGCTGTCGGTGACCGACGGCTCCAGCCAGCCCAGGTTGATCGCGAACACCGTCTGCAGGATGTAGCCGAGCACGAAGACCGGCACCGAGATCAGCAGCAGTGTCACGAAGAGGATGACGGTGTCGGCGGCCTTGCCCGCGCGCATGCCGGCGACGACGCCGAGCACGATGCCGACGACGGCCTCGATGGCGAAGGCGAGACCGGCGAGCCGCAGCGTCACCGGGAATGCCTCGCCGAGGATGTCGGTGACCGGGCGGCCGCTGGCGATCTGGTCGCCGAAGTCGAAGTGCAGGACGATGCCCCGCATGTAGTCCCAGTACTGGACCAGGACCGGCTTGTCGAGGCCGTACTGGTGCCGCAGTGAGTTGATCACCTGCGGTGTGGTGGCCTTGTCCCCGAAGAGCCCGCGCACGGGGTCGCCGGGCAGAGCGTAGACCATCAGGAAGATCAGCAGGGTTGTCCCGATGAAGACCGGGATCATCTGGAGCAGTCGTCGTGCGACATAGCGCCCCATGGTGCCTCCATGTCAGTCACAGCGGCAGGCCCTTTTCGCCCCATACGAGCGGCTTCCCGAAGAATTCCGTACGTACGCGGCGAAAAGGGCCCCCCGGCCGTTCGTCGGCCGCTGCCGCGCCGCACCCCCTGAAGGGTGCGGCCCGGCACACGCTGTCGTCGTCAGCGGTTACTTCTTGACCTGAACGCCGGTCAGGATCGGGTCACCACTCTGGTTGTACTTGACGTCGGTGACCTTCTCCGAGTAGCCCGCGTTGACCTTGTAGTACCAGAGCGGGATGCTCGGCATGTAGTTCGGCAGCTGCTTCTCGACCTGCTGGTAGAGCTTCTCCGACTCGTCCAGCGTCTTGGCCGCGTCGGCCTTGGCGATGAGGTCGTCGATCTCCTTGCTCTTGAACCCACCCTGGTTGCCGTCGGCCTTGGAGCCGAACAGGTCGCGGATGAAGTTCGAGATGAAGGGGTAGTCGAGCACCCAGCCGGAGCGGTAGAGCGACTTGACCTGCTTGTTGTCACGCGCGTTGGTGTCGGCCTGGAAGTCGGCCTTCGAGTCGCCCGTGCACGCCACGCCGGTGGCCTTGGTGATGGAGCCGCAGACGGCCTCCACCCACTCCTTGTGACCGCCGTCCGCGTTGTACTGGATGGAGATCTTGTTGCCCGGGACGCCGCCGCCGTCCTTGATGAGCTGCTTGGCCTTGGCCGGGTCGTACTTGGTGATGTCACCGACGGCGTTCGGCTGGTAGCCCAGGACGCCCTTGGCGACCCAGCCGGTGGCCGGCTCACGGGTGCCCTGCAGGACGGTCTTGGTGATGGTGTCGCGGTCGATCGCCATCGACAGGCCCTGGAGGACCTTCACGTTGACGTTCTTCCACTGCGGCGCGTAGAAGGCCACGGCGATGGTCTGGATGGCCGAGTACGACTCGTCCACGGCGCGGTCGCCGAGGTCCTGCTTGTAGACCGGCAGGTCACGCGGGGCGACCTGGCGCATCACGTCGAGGTTGCCGGACTTCAGGTCCTGGTACGCGGTCTCCAGCTTGGCGTAGTTCTTGAAGACCACACCGCCGTTCTTCGCGACGTTCGGGCCCTTGTAGTCGTCGTACTTGGCGACCTCGATCGACTGCTTGTGCTTCCAGCTGACGAACTTGTACGGGCCGTTGCCGATCGGGTGCTCGCCCGCGGCGGTCGGGTCCTTGTAGAAGGACTCCGGCAGCGGGTCGAAGACCTCGTAGCCGAGCTTGTAGACGAAGTACGGGATCGTCTTCGACAGCGTGATGGTGAAGGTGTTGTCGTCGACGACCTTCAGGCCGGACATCTTGTCGGCCTTCGGCTTGCCGCTGGCCGGGGCGACGTCGTCGTAGCCCTGGATGTCGGCGAACCAGGCGCTGTTGGTCTGCTTGTTGGCCGGGTTCGCGGCCCAGTTCCACGCCTTGACGTAGGACGTGGAGGTGACCGGGGTGCCGTCGTGGAACTTCCAGCCCGGCTTCAGCTTGACCGTGAAGGTCTTGTTGTCCTTGGTGTCGACCGACTGGGCGTTGACCATGACGATCTTGCCGCTGGAGTCGTAGTCGACGAGCCCGGAGAAGAGCGACTTGATGACGATGCTGCCGTTGGACTCCATGGTGTTCGCCGGCTGCAGCGGGTGCTGCGGCTCGCCCACCTCGACGGAGAACTTTCCGTTGGGGTCGGCCGCGGCCTTGCTGTCGCCCTTGCCACCGCCGCCACCGCAGGCCGTCGCACCCAGCGCCACAACCGCGGCTATCGCAACCCACTTGGCGCTCTTGGCACCACGCATGGGGCTCCTCCTCATGAGTCCATTGGTTCACCGCATGGAGGGGCACTTGACGCATCACCGTTACCGGTGCCTGAAATGCTCAGGTGCCCCCTGGCTCGTGAGTCGGCGCCGCCAGCAGCGCGTGACCCGTTGATCCGAGCTCTACGCGCCTAACTATCTGCCATCCGAACCGTACCGAACCACACCTTCCAGGTCTCGGTTCGATCACACCTGCCGCGTACATCTTCCAAAATCCGGACAAAGGGTTTGGTGAAAGATCCCTGCGAAACGGACTTGTTACACAACTATCGGGCGCGACTGTCCGAATAGCGGACAGTGTGGCCGGTAAAACCCGTTGCGCAGGGCGGCGGAGCGAGCATGCCTGGAGGCCGGTTCGAGTCCGGTGGGCGGAACAGACCGGCACGAGGACCCGACAAGCCGTAGATTCCGGTCACTCTAACAATGGCGCGAACCCGCGCAGGAGAAAGCGGACGGGCCGGGGCCCGGATGTAGGGAAAACCCTGTACGCACCTGACACCGCGGGGCCCCGCGAAAACGCGCGGGCCCACCCGGCGTACTGCCGGGCGGACCCTGGTGCGACGTGCGCGCTGCGGCCCTCACGGGCCGGCGGCGGTGGTTCAGCCGTGCTTGGCCCGGCTGGCCGCGCGGGCACGCTCGCGGGCGTCCAGGTTCACCTTGCGGATGCGGACCGCCTCCGGGGTCACCTCGACGCACTCGTCGTCGCGGCAGAACTCCAGGGACTGCTCCAGGGAGAGCTTGCGCGGCGGGACGATCGACTCGGTCACGTCGGCCGTCGAGGACCGCATGTTGGTGAGCTTCTTCTCCTTGGTGATGTTGACGTCCATGTCGTCGGCGCGGGAGTTCTCGCCGACGATCATGCCCTCGTACACCTCGGTGCCCGGCTCCACGAAGAGGACGCCGCGCTCCTGGAGGTTGGTCATCGCGAAGGCGGTGACGGCACCGGAGCGGTCGGCCACCAGCGAGCCGTTGTTACGGGTCGTCAGCGTGCCGAACCAGGGCTCGAAGCCCTCGTGGATCGAGTGGCCGATGCCGGTGCCGCGGGTCTGGGTCAGGAACTCGGTGCGGAAGCCGATCAGACCGCGCGAGGGCACGACGAACTCCATGCGGACCCAGCCCGAGCCGTGGTTGGACATGTTGTCCATCCGGCCCTTGCGCACGCCCATGAGCTGCGTGACCGCGCCCATGTGCTCCTCGGGCACGTCGACCGTCATGCGCTCGACCGGCTCGTAGGTCTTGCCGTCGACGTCCTTGGTGACGACCTGCGGCTTGCCCACGGTCAGCTCGTAGCCCTCGCGGCGCATGGTCTCCACCAGGATGGCCAGCGCCAGCTCGCCACGGCCCTGGACCTCCCAGGCGTCGGGACGGTCGGTCTCCAGGACGCGGAGCGAGACGTTGCCGATCAGCTCGCGGTCGAGGCGGTCCTTGACCTGGCGGGCGGTGACCTTGCGGTCCTTGACGGCCGCCTTCGCGTCGGCGCCCTTGCCGGTGCCGCCGCGGCCGACCAGCGGGGAGGTGTTGGTGCCGATGGTCATCGAGATCGCGGGCTCGTCGACCGTGATCAGCGGCAGCGGGACCGGGTTCTCCGGGTCCGCCAGGGTCTCGCCGATCATGATGTCCGGGATGCCGGCGACGGCGCAGATGTCACCGGGGCCCGCCTTCTCGGCGGGCTTGCGGGTGAGCGCCTCGGTCATCATCAGTTCGGAGATCCGCACGTTCTGCACGGAGCCGTCGCGCTTGATCCACGCGACCGTCTGGCCCTTGCGCAGCTCGCCCTGCTCCACGCGCAGCAGCGCGATACGGCCGAGGAAGTTGTCCGCGTCCAGGTTGGTGACGTGGGCCTGCAGCGGCAGTTCCTCGTCGTAGGTGGGGGCCGGGATGTGCTCCAGGATCGTGGAGAAGAACGGCTCCAGGCTGTCGGAGTCGGCCGGGACCGTGCCGTTGTCCGGCTTGGTCAGGGACGCGATGCCGTCACGGCCGCAGGCGTAGACGATCGGGAACTCGATCTGCTCCTCGTCGGCGTCCAGGTCGAGGAAGAGGTCGTACGTCTCGTTGACGACCTCGTCGATCCGGGAGTCCGGGCGGTCCGTCTTGTTGATGCACAGGATGACGGGCAGGCGCTGCTGGAGCGCCTTGCGCAGCACGAACCGGGTCTGCGGCAGCGGGCCCTCGGAGGCGTCGACGAGCAGCACGACGCCGTCGACCATCGACAGGCCGCGCTCGACCTCACCGCCGAAGTCGGCGTGGCCGGGGGTGTCGATGATGTTGATCGTGATGGGGTCCCCGCCGTCCTTGGGGTGATACTTCACCGCCGTGTTCTTGGCGAGGATCGTGATGCCCTTCTCACGCTCCAGGTCGTTCGAGTCCATCATGCGGTCGTCGACGGAGTCGAGCTGGTGGGCGGCGAAGGCACCGGCCTGCTTCAGCATGCCGTCGACGATGGTCGTCTTGCCGTGGTCGACGTGAGCGACGATGGCTACGTTTCGAATGTCGTGGCGCGTGGCCATAGTGAGGCGTACTCCCGGAGTGTGCGGACGGCTGCGCGTACGTCCTCGGTACGCGCGCCCTGCCGGGCTGAACGCGCCACGGCCTCACCCCATGGTACGGGTGCGCCGCCGCGGGGGCCTGCGGGGCCGTTCGGCCCCGGATTCCGCCCGCGGCCGGTCCCGCTACGACGAGGCTTCCGCCGACGGCTTCGCGCCCTTCTTCAGGAAGCCCATGTCCTCGTAGAGCGGGGTCTGGAAGCCGAAGGCGCCCACGTTGGCCAGGGTGCCGCGGACGGCGACGAGCTGGGGCCGCTGGTAGAGCGGGATGGACCCGGCGCTCGCCCAGATCCGGGCGTCGGCCTTGCGGACCAGGCCGCGCTCCTCGTCCTGGTCCAGGGTGGCCAGGGCCTCGTCGAAGAGCTGGTCGACCTGGTCGGTGCCGACGCGGGTGTAGTTCTGCTGGACGTTCAGGGAGCCGTCGGCGGCCGGGACGGGCTTGGCGTAGACCGGGCGGGCGTCGGTGGCCGGGTAGGGGGAGGACGGCCAGGAGTACAGGGCGAGGTCGTACTGGCCGGCGGCGATGTGGTCGCGGAAGTAGCTCTCGTCCGGGACCTTGGTGATGTCGGTCGCGATGCCGACCTTCTCCAGCATGGCGGTGATCCGGTCGGCGACCTTGCGCAGCGTCTGTGAGCCGGAGCCGGAGGGCAGGACGAACCGGAGGGTGAGCGGCTTGCCGTCCTTGGCCAGCGGCCCGGCCACGGTACCGGCCGGGGCGGCGGTCCCCCGGGGGGCGTACGCGCCCGGCGCACCGCCCTGCGTCAGCTGTTCGCGCGCGTACTGCCTGCCGTCCTGGGCGAGCTGGCGCGGGCCGCTGCCGTCCCCGGCGGGATCCTTGGCGCTCTCCTTGCCGCTCTCGTCGTCACCGGAGGTGCGGTGACCGCTTCGCGCGTGGCCCTTGCCGTCGCCGTTGGCCTCGATGTTGTCGTTGACGCCGACGATGTACGTGCCCTCGCCCGAGGCGGCCGGCGACCCGCTCGTGCTCCGGTGCCCCTCGGCGCCGGCCGCCTTGTCGCCCTTCTTCTGTTCCTTGCCCTGGCCGGGCACCCAGCCGGCGTCGGCGAGCAGTGCCTTGGCCTGGGCGGTGTCCTGGCCGCCGAGCGCGTCGCTGCTGTCGGCGTAGCCCTCCTGGCCGGGCAGGGCGAGGTGGCTGCCGACGGGGGCCGTGGGCAGGCCGAGCGGCTTGAGGACGATCTCGGCGAGTGCCTTGCGGTCCAGGGCGTGCGCCACCGCGTGCCGGACGCGTTCGTCGGCGAGGGGGCCGCCGGCGCCGTTCAGGGCGAGCTGGGTGAAGGCGGGCTCCAGCGACTTGCGCACCTGGACGCCGCGCAGCGCCTCCTGCTGCTCCAGGTAGGTGGTGAGCGTGCCGCGCCCCTTCTTCAGGGCGCGGCGTTCGCGGTCGGCGGCCTTCTCGTCGGAGCCGTGCACGAGCGCCCAGGAGCGCAGTGCCTTGGCGGCGGTGCGCCCGCCGGCCGGGCCCTGGAAGGGGGAGCTGCCCTGGGCGCCGCCGGCGAGGGTGATGCGGTCGGCGTCGGCGGGGTCGACGTCGGCCACGTCCACGGTGCCGTCGGCGAGCGCGGCGGCCCGCTTGCCGGGCGCCACCTCGTGCAGCACGATCTGGTTCAGCTTGGCCGGGTGGCCCCACCAGCGCGGGCTGCGCGCGAGGACGACGTCCTTCTTCTTGGTGTCGATCTTCTGCACGGTGAACGGGCCGGCGCTGACCTTGAGCTTCTTGCGCGCCCCGTCGTTGAAGTCGTTCGCGGTGCCGGTGACGTCCTTGGGGTAGAGCGGGGAGAAGAGCGAGCGCCAGTCCGCGTAGGGGCGGGCGAAGGTGACGCGGACCTCCAGGTTGCCGGCGCCGCGCTCGACCTTCTCGATGCGGTCGTAGCCGGCGTTGCGCGCGGTCCAGTAGGCGGAGTCCTTGCCGGACAGGGCGTGCCACTGGGCGGCGAAGTCGGCGGCGCCGATCTCGCGGCCGTCGCTCCAGACGGCCTGCTGGTCGAGCCGGTAGACGACGACCTGCTTGGGCTCGGTCTCGACCACGCGGGCGGAGTCGAGGTAGTCGGCGTCGCGCTGGGGGCGGCCGTTCGCGTCGAGGCGGAACATGGCGGGCAGGACGGCCTGGGCGATCCGGGTGGTGCCGGCGTCGGCGTCCGCCTGGTAGGTGTTGAGCGTCTCCGGCATCGCGTCCACGGCCCAGCGCAGGGTGCCTCCGTCGGCGACCTGGGCGCGGGCGGCGGGCGCGATGTCCTGTCCGGCCAGGGGCTTGCTGCCTTCGTCGTCTGAGCCGCAGCCGGCCAGCAGGGGCACCGCGAGGGCGCCCGCGGTCAGGAAGGCGACCGAGCGCATGACCGCGCGGGGTCCGACACCGTCGTACGACATCTGTGCTACCTCCGGGGAGCCGCTCCCGCCGGGGGGCGATGGGGAGTCATGTACTGCTTGTTCACATTTGGCGGTATTTTGGAGCTGATCAGATCTATGGCCCACTGAAGAGGAAAGGGTTCGTCTGCCGGAGGCGACACGGCGGCGGGAGCCCGGAAGGTCACCCGTGCGGAGCAATGCGCCCCCGGCGCACACAGAGCGCGTGCGGGAGCGTGCGCCAGGGAGGCGCGATCCGCCGATCGCTGCACATCCCTTCCCACCGACAGGTGTGACGCGCGACACTCGCAGGCGCATGAACGTCGCCGTCCAGGGCCGCACGGCCCGTGGAAGTGAGGTCACGTCATGTCCGTGCCCGACGACCTGACGTCCGTACAGCACACCCTCGACGAACTGCTGCGCTCGGTGGCCCGGCTGGAACACCAGCTCGGCGGCGCACTGGAGATACGCCGCGTGCGCACCGACGCCGACCACCTGCGCGAGAGCGTCGCCCTGCTGCGCGAGGCCACGCAGAGTCCGGCCGCGCCCCAGCGCCCCGCCCTCGTCACCATCTCCGACACGCCCTACGACATCTCCCTGTGGACGGACTCGGACGACGAGGGACTCGGCGCCCGCGACCGCCACGCCCCCTGACCCGACCGGAGTCCTCACGTGGCCACTGGTACGGAACCCCCCGGCACGGCCCCCCTCCCCGCGCGCGGCGGCGTCCGCTCCCCGGGCCGTGCCGCGATCGCCGCCGGACACCTGCGCACCGACCGCTGGTGGCTGGCACCGGCGGTCACCGCCGCCGGGCTGCTCGCCTTCGTCGTCTACTCGACGTGGCGCGCCTTCGCGAACGCGGACTACTACGCCGCCCCGTACGTCTCGCCGTTCTACTCGCCGTGCCTGGCGCAGAACTGCCGGACGATGCACATGGGACCCAACGCCGACGTCTTCGGCAGCTGGTGGGCGGTCTCCCCGGCGATCATCATCCTGATCTTCCCGCTGGGCTTCCGCCTGACCTGCTACTACTACCGCAAGGCGTACTACCGCAGCTTCTGGGCCTCTCCGCCGGCCTGCGCGGTCGCCGAGCCGCACGGCCGCTACTCGGGCGAGACCCGCTTCCCGCTGGTCCTGCAGAACATCCACCGGTACTTCTTCTACGCCGCACTGCTCGTCGCGGGCGTGCTGACCTACGACACGGTGCTGTCCTTCCGCGACCCGCACCACCACTGGGGTCACATGGGCCTGGGCACCCTGGTCTTCCTGGCCAACATCGGGCTGATCTGGGCGTACACCCTCTCCTGCCACTCCTGCCGGCACATCGTCGGCGGCAAGCTCAGACACTTCTCGAAGCATCCGGTGCGCTACCGGATGTGGCAGTTCGTGGGACGGCTGAACGCCCGGCACATGCAACTGGCCTGGGCCTCCCTGGTGAGCGTGGCGCTCGCCGACTTCTACGTGTACCTGGTGGCGTCCGGCGTCTTCGACGATCCGCGCTTCTTCTAGCGGGACGCGGCTTCCCGTGGGCCGCGTCCGTCCTGGTGGGCTCTAGTGAGTGGGGAACTGGCTGATGTCCGTGGTCGACCGGCAGGAGTGGGACGTCGTCGTGGTCGGCGCCGGGGGCGCCGGGCTGCGCGCCGCCGTCGAGGCGCGCGAGCGCGGGGCGCGCACGGCGGTGATCTGCAAGTCGCTGTTCGGCAAGGCGCACACCGTGATGGCCGAGGGCGGCATCGCGGCGGCCATGGGCAACGCCAACCCGCACGACAGCTGGCAGGTCCACTTCCGCGACACGCTGCGCGGCGGGAAGTTCCTCAACCAGTGGCGGATGGCCGAGCTGCACGCCCGGGAGGCGCCCGAGCGGGTGTGGGAGCTGGAGACCTGGGGCGCGCTGTTCGACCGTACGAAGGACGGCCGTATCTCGCAGCGCAACTTCGGCGGCCACGAGTACCCGCGCCTCGCCCACGTCGGCGACCGCACCGGACTCGAACTGATCCGCACCCTCCAGCAGAAGATCGTCTCGCTCCAGCAGGAGGACCACCGGGAGACCGGGGACTACGAGTCCAGGCTGAAGGTCTTCCAGGAGTGCACGGTGACCCGGATCCTCAAGGACGGCGACCGGGTCTGCGGGGTCTTCGCCTACGACCGCGAGACCGGCCGCTTCTTCGTGCTCCAGGCCCCCGCCGTCGTCCTCGCCACCGGCGGCATCGGCAAGTCGTTCAAGGTCACCTCGAACTCGTGGGAGTACACCGGCGACGGGCACGCGCTGGCGCTGCTCGCCGGAGCGCCCCTGCTGAACATGGAGTTCGTGCAGTTCCACCCCACCGGAATGGTCTGGCCGCCGTCGGTGAAGGGCATCCTCGTGACCGAGTCGGTGCGCGGCGACGGCGGGGTGCTGCGCAACGCCGAGGGCAGGCGGTTCATGTTCGACTACGTCCCCGACGTCTTCAAGGACAGCTACGCCGAGGACGAGGCCGAGGCCGACCGCTGGTACGAGGACCCGGACAACAACCGGCGCCCGCCGGACCTGCTCCCCCGCGACGAGGTCGCCCGCGCCATCAACGCCGAGGTCAAGGCGGGCCGGGGCTCCCCGCACGGCGGCGTCTACCTGGACGTCTCCACGCGCATGCCCGCCGACGTCATCCGGCGCCGGCTGCCGTCGATGTACCACCAGTTCAAGGAACTGGCCGACGTGGACATCACGGCGGAGTCGATGGAGGTGGGGCCGACCTGCCACTACGTGATGGGAGGCATCGCCGTCGAATCCGACACGGCTGCGGCGCGCGGCGTGCCGGGCCTGTACGCGGCCGGGGAGGTGGCCGGCGGCATGCACGGCTCCAACCGGCTCGGCGGCAACTCCCTCTCCGACCTGCTGGTCTTCGGCCGCCGGGCGGGCTGGCACGCGGCCGAGTACGCGCAGGGCCTGGCGTACGCCCGGCCACCCGTGGACGACAGCCAGGTCGACGCGGCGGCGGCGGAGGCGCTGCGGCCGTTCTCCGCGCAGGCGCAGCGGCCGCCCGCGACGGAGAGCGGCCCGGCGGGGCAGGCCTCGCAGGAGGGGCAGGCCGGGCCGGAGGGGCAGGCCGGCCCACCGGAGAAGCAGGACGGGCCGCCGGAGAACCCGTACACCCTCCACCAGGAACTCCAGCAGACCATGAACGACCTGGTCGGCATCATCCGCCGCCAGGGCGAGATGGAGCAGGCCCTGGCCAAGCTCGCCGAGCTGCGGGTCCGGGCCCACCGGGCCGGGGTCGAGGGGCACCGGCAGTTCAATCCGGGCTGGCACCTCGCCCTCGACCTGCGGAACATGCTGCTGGTGAGCGAGTGCGTGGCCCGGGCCGCCCTGATCCGTACCGAGTCACGCGGCGGACACACCCGCGAGGACCATCCGCAGATGGACCGCGCCTGGCGCCGGATCAACCTGCTGTGCCGGCTCGCCGACCCGACGGGAGACCTCGCGGCCACGGACCCGGCCCGCGACCGGATCGTCCTCACCCGCGAGACCACCGACCCCGTCCGCCCCGACCTGCTCGCCCTCTTCCCCGAGGAGGAGCTGGGCAAGTACCTCGCCGAGGAGGAGCGATACGAATGAGCGGCTACCAGGCCCGCTTCAAGGTGTGGCGGGGCGACGCGGAGGGCGGCGGCCTGAAGGACTTCCAGGTCGAGGTCAACGACGGTGAGGTGGTCCTCGACATCATCCACCGCATCCAGGCCACCCAGGCACCCGACCTCGCCGTGCGCTGGAACTGCAAGGCGGGCAAGTGCGGTTCCTGCTCGGCGGAGATCAACGGGCGCCCGCGCCTGATGTGCATGACCCGCATGTCGGTCTTCACCCCCGAGGAGACCGTCACCGTCACTCCGCTGCGCGCCTTCCCCGTCGTGCGGGACCTGGTCACGGACGTCGGCTTCAACTACGCCAAGGCGCGCGAGATCCCCTCGTTCGTACCGCCGGCCGGCCTGCGTGCCGGCGAGTACCGGATGACGCAGGAGGACGTGGACCGCCCGCAGGAGTTCCGCAAGTGCATCGAGTGCTTCCTGTGCCAGGACGTGTGCCACGTCGTCCGTGACCACGAGGACAACAAGCCCGCGTACGCCGGGCCGCGCTTCCTGATGCGGATCGCCGAGCTGGACATGCACCCCCTGGACGCGGCGGCCGAGACGGGCGTGGACCGCGCGCGCACGGCCCAGGACGACCACGGCCTCGGCTACTGCAACATCACCAAGTGCTGCACGGAGGTGTGCCCGGAGAACATCCGCATCACCGACAACGCCCTGATCCCCCTGAAGGAGCGCGCGGTGGACCGCAAGTACGACCCGCTGGTGTGGCTGGGCTCGAAGATCAGGCGGCGCTCCCCGTGAGGACCCCGGCTCACACCCGGCCGTCCCCGCTCACGCCCAGCCGTCCCCGGTCGCACCCAGCCGTCCCCGGTCACGCCCAGCCGTCCCGGTACGCGCTCCAGTCCGCCTCGGTCGCGGCGAAGTCGACGTACAGCGCGACGCCGAAGCGCACCCGGTCCGCGTCCGTGCGGGACAGGCCCAGGCGGACGCCCCGGACGGCGGCGGGCACGGTCTCGGCGTGCGCCCAGTGGCCGAACCGGTTCTCGTGGTAGAAGGGCAGGCCCATCAGCAGGTCGGTGGTGGGCGGGGTGACCTCGAGGGCGAGTGAGGTCTGCTGGGCGACGTAGCCGCCGTACAGGCTCTGCGAGGGCTGCATGGTGTCGTACGACATCACGGCGATCTGGTCGACCCGGCGCGCGACCTCGCCGAAGTACGCCTGCGACCACCACTTGGGGTGGTTGGTGAGGGTGCCCCAGAGGGAGTGGAAGGCGGGGAGCGGGTCGATCTGGTGTGCGGCCACGGACAGGGCGGCGCCGTGCGCGCGGGTGACGGCGCGCAGATCGTCGAGGAGGCCGAGGTAGTTCCGGTCGCCCGAGTGCAGCGGCTCCAGGTCGAAGTGGGCCCCCTCGAAGCCCGCCGCCAGGACCGCGCGGGTGGACGCGACCACGGCCGCGCGCGTCCCCGCCCGCTCCAGCCGCAGCCCGTCGGGGCTCTCGGTGGCCAGCACGTCCCCCAGCCAGGCCTGCACCCGCACCCCGGGCAGTTCCCGGTGCACGGCCGCCACCAGCCATCCGGCGTTGCTGTACGCCGACGCCGGCAGCGTGCCGTCGTGCTCCAGCGGTCCCGCGTGCACGTACAGGTCCCGGATCCCGGTCCCGCGCAGCCGCACGGCGAGCGCCGCGACATCGCCGTCCTTCTTCCGGCCGTCCACCCAGGCGTGCCCGAGCCAGATCGCGTCCTGGCCCCGGGTCCGGGTGCCGTCGACCGGGTCACCGGTGTAGTTCACCCGCAGGGCGGTCTCGGCGGCGAGGAGGGGGAGGAGGAGCAGGAGGAGGAGGGCGGGGACGAGGCGGCGGGGGCGGAGGAAGCGGCGGGCGTGGAGGAAGCGGCGGGCGCGGCGCACGGCCTCTTCGCTGCCCTCAGCGGCCTCCCCGGCCGCCCCGCCCTCCTCGTCGCCTCTGCCCTCGGCACTTCCGTCCCCGTCGCGCCTGCCCTCGGCACTTGCGTCCCCGTCGCGCCTGTCCTCTTCACTTCCTCTGTTCCGCATGCTGCTGTCCCGACCCCTCACCTGTCGTGGCGTGGCAACCGCCCCACCGGTGCCGCAGTCCCGGTCGCGAGCCCGCTCAGCCGGTCATACGCTCCGAGACGTGACGTCGTCCCTGCCCCGCGCGGTCCGGCCGCGCCGCGCCGCCCCGCACTGGTGCGTGCGGGCGGCGCGGGCCGCGCTGGGCGGCACGGCGGGGATCGCCTGGCTGGCGCTTCCGGTGATGACGATCAACAGCGGCACGGCGGTTGCAGCCGGGGTGCTCCCCCGCGCGGGCCCGGCCGCCGCAGGCACCGCCGCACCCCAGCAGGACGAGACGTCGGGCGCCGACCTCGTCCTGCCGCTCGTGGCGGTGGGCGCGGCGGTGGTGGGTGCGGGGTACGGCTACGTACGGCGCACCCGGCGGGCGAGGACCCGGACGACGCCGGGCGGTGGCGGGCTCGACGACACAGGCGAAGTGGGCCGACTGGACGAACGGGCGCGGCAGGCGCTGACCCTGGTCGACGACTGCGTGCGCACCAGCCGGGAGGAACTGGGGTTCGTCGAGGCGCGCACAGGCGGCGGCGCGGCCGTGGCTCCGTACGCCGGAACCGTACGGCAGGCCGGGACCGAGCTGGCGACGGCCTTCGGGCAGCACCTGCGCTACGACGGAGGCGTTCCGGCGGGCCCTGCTGCCCGGCGGCAGGTGCTGGCCGACGTGATCGGCCGCTGCGAGGATGCGGGCCGGCTGCTGGACGCGGCGGCGGACGGTTTCGACGACGTGCGCGGCCTGGACCGGGGTGTCGGCGGGGCGGTGGAGGTGGCGGAGTCCCGTTTCCGCGCGCTGGCGGCCCGGACGCCGGCGACGGAGGCGGTCCTGCTGGGCCTCGTACGGCGCTTCGCCCCCTCGGCGTCGGACCAGGTGGCGGGTTACGCGGAACGGGCCAAGGACCGCCTGATGTTCGCCACGGTCCACCTCAACCAGGCACGCCAGCAGGCCGATCGGGGCGAGAACGGCCGCGCGGTGACTCATCTGCGTGCCGCCGAGGGCGCGGTCGCGCAGGCGGAGGTATTCCTCGACGGCATCGAACGCCTCGCCGCGGAACTGGACGAGGCCGCGTCGATGGTGCCGGCCGCGCTGAGCGGGGCGGAGGCGGAGCGAGCGGGAGCGCAGGCCCGTCTCACGGCCGTGCCGCCCGGTGAGATCCGTGCCCGCGTCCTGCACGCGGACGCCGTCCTGGCCTCCGTACGCCAGGAGTTGGCGTCGGGGCGTCCGCATGACCCGTTGGGCGTTCTGCGCCGGGTCGTCGCGGCGGCAGCTCCCCTGGGCGCGGGGCATACGGGAGTGCTGTCGGCCGCCATCCTGCTCACGGCCCGCAGCGCCACCACGGCGGCGGCCGACTTCGTCACGACGCACCGCGGTGCGGTGGGCGCCGGGGCCCGCGCCCTGCTGACCGAGGCGGAACGCCTCCTCGCCTCCAACGCCCCGGCCGACCACCTGCGCGCCGACGCCCTCGCCCGCGAGGCCCAAACCCACGCCGAACAGGACGTCCGCACGCACGGAAACCCGTACGCGGAAGCGGACCTCCACAACCCCGGCACGGCCGGTGCCGTCCTGGGCGGAATCCTCCTCTCCCCCTCCCCCTCCCCCACCGCTCCGGCTCCGGCTCCGGCTCCGGCTCCGAGCTTCGGCGGCCCCGGCACGCGGGCTCGCCGGGTCACATCTTGCTCCTGACACCCCGTAACCCCGTTTGTATGATGATGAGATCTTGACGCGAGCTGACCCGACTGAACGGGCCGGCGAACGGGGGGCAGTACATCGTGATCAAGCCGGAGGAGATTCCGCAGTTCACAGGTGATCTGGGGCTGTTGGAGAAGGCGTACGGGGATCTGAAGGCGGACGCGGGTCATGTCCGTGACGCGGGCCGGGATGTGCACAACCGGTTCCAGGGGCTGTCGGCGTATTACAGGGCTCCGGAGGCGGAGCAGTTGTTCGCGTCGACGAAGCCGGTGAGGGACCGTGCGGACACGTTCGCGTCGGGTCTGGAGTCGGTGTCGGGTGCCCTGTCGGGGTATGCGGCGGAGATCCGCCCGCTGGTGAAGAAGCTCGAGGATCTGAAGCGGGAAGCCACGACGTTCGTCGATTCCGTGAAGGACGATGACGACTGGCAGTACGACGGTGGCAAGGTCGGTCATCACAACCGGATCCGGGATGAGATCACGAAGACGGTGGCGGCGTTCTGGGCCGCGGAGCGGACCTGTCACAACAAGATCACCGCGTTGTTCCACGGTACGCAGATGGTGGCGGGGGACGGTTCGGACCGTAAGGACCAGTACGGGTTCGACGCGGCTGATCTGAAGAACGCGAAACTCCCCTGGGGTGACCCGGTCGAGGAGAAACACCACGCGTGGGAGGTCGGGCACTGGATCAAGTCGTTCGTGTGGGACGGCCTGATCGTCGACGGTGTGTGGGGCACGATCAAGGGCCTGGGCACGCTGGTGGGGTTCGGCGGCTGGGAGGCGATGGGCCAGGCCTGGAAGGGCCTCGCCCAGCTCGCGACCGGTCTGGTGATCTCCTCCCTTCCCGGGGTGGGGACGCTGTTCTGGGCGTTGCCGGACGACAAGCTGCCGTCCTGGTTCCGTGATTCGCGTACCGCGATGAAGGAGACGGGCAAGGCGCTGGTGGCGTGGGACGAGTGGGGCAAGAACCCGGCCCGCGCGGCGGGTGCGGTCACCTTCAACGTCCTGACCACGGTGTTCACGGGTGGTGCGGGCGGCGCGGCGTCGGGTGCGGGCAAGGCGGGCGCGGTCGCGAAGGCGTTGTCGGTGGCGGGCAAGGCGGGCAAGGTCATCGACCCGATGACGTATGTCGCCAAGGGCGCGGGCGCCGGCCTGTCGAAGATCGGGGACATCAGCAAGGCCCTGAAGGGCATGGGAAAGATCGACATCCCCAAGCTCCCGGAGAACGCGATCACCCTGCCCAAGGGCTCGGTGAAACTCCCCGACGGCTCCTTCCACCTCCCCGAGGGCGCGTCGGTCCCGCAGGGCGCGACGAAGCTGCCGGACGGCAACTTCAAACTCCCCGACGACGTCCCGGTCGTCCACGAGGGCGCACACCCCCTGCACACCCCCGAGGGCACCGGGCAGGTGTACGGGCACCCGGACGGCCACATCGTCGACGGCAACGGCAACATCCTCATCCACGCCGACGAACTCAACCCCCCGGGCGCCGGCACCGGGGCGGGCTCGGACCTCCCCCCCACCCCGGCCCCGGTCAAGGAACCCGCCCTGGTCGGCGCAGGCGCCCACACGGCCGCCGACACCGCAGGCCACGCCGGCGAACACATCCGCCTGGGCCACAGCCTCGACACCGACCTCGGCGACACCGGCCGCGTCGGAGACGACCTGTCTCCCGCGCACCACGGGGACAGCACCCCGGGCAACCCAGCGGACCACTCCCCCGGCGGCCACGCGGGCGACCACATGCCCCGGAACGACCTCAACAGCCCGCACCACAACGGCCACGAGCACACACCGTCCACGGGCGGCAGCCACCCGGAAAGCTCGACCGCCACCGAACACCATGGTGGCACCGGAGGCTCGGACGACCCCGGCACAGGCGGCAGCCACCACGAACCCCTGTCAGCCGGCGGACCCCACCCAGGTTCCTTCGACGACAGACTCAATGCGAGTGACAACACAGACGCTGCGGAGCGCGGGGCGAGTGAGGGCACTGCGCACGGCTCCCAAGACCACCAGCACGAGCCGACCATCGAGGAAAGAAAACGGCTACAGGACGAGCACGTTTGGAAGGCCAACAACGACCCAGAATGGCGCGAAGAAAACTACGACAAACGCGGCCACCGGCTCGACAAAGACAAAATCGTCGACGGCGTCGAGTTGCCCATTCTGAAACAAATGCCCGATGGGAGCTTCATCGCCAAGTACGACATGCCTCACGGCCCGTCTGAGACGAGGTTCGGACGGACGCCACTCGGTCGAGACACGGTCGACCCAACACACCTTCCGGACCTCGACAAGATAGCGAAGGATCGATTCAGCGGTATCGAGCTGTCAAGGGCGGAGAAGACTCACGCCGAGCACCTGTCCTTCGAGACGCAGAAGGCTCTTGATGACGCGCAGGACGCATTCGACAAACAGCTGAACGGCGAGCCGAACAACAGCAGGCTGGGAGAGAGACTCGGAGAAGCTGCGGCCCGGTTCCACGTAATGCCGAGACTGTTCCCGGACGCCGAGTGGATCGAACTACCCAAGACACCCAACGGTGCCAACATGTTCGACGATTTGTACAAAATCGACGACGACGGAAACTATGCGGTCGTCGAGGAGAAGGCACCGACTGCATCCCTGGAGTGGCGTGACGGCGTCGGGGACATGGCTCAGGGCATGAGAGTCAAACAGGGCACCAAGCCCTACCTCCACACGATTCTCACCTTGATGTGGAGACGGGGCGGCAAGGACAGGACAATCGCTGAAGCTCTCTTCGACGCACTCGACGAAGGGAAGCTGCAGTATGTACTGGTGCAGGCAACCGAAAACACCGGGGCCTACGCTGGTGCCGTACTGGAGCACCTCGACATATAAGGCAGGAGATCGTCAGTGGTACAGCGCGTGCCTCGCCATGACTTCCCGGTGGTTGACGTTCGGCAGGACATGGCATCGATGGTTGCCAGCACGAACCGCGTGATCGACCGCCTTGAGCGATCCGAGATGTCACGCGCTCGTGCCCTGGAGGTGACGTTGACCGTGGCCAAGTCGCTCTGCGCGGAGGACCCGGACGTCGGGAAGTTCGCGACCTGGGAGGCGTGGATCACGGCCATGCAGGTCGGCTCCGCGCTCTTCACGTCCGCGACCGCTTCCGCGGGTCCGGTGGCCTGCCGCATCGGCGTCGACGGCGAGGTCAGGAATCTTCCGGCCACCGGCCCGCAGTTCTACCTGAACGCGGGTTCATGGGTCACCTCCTGGTACCTGGCCACGATCTGTCGCGAAAACAGCCGTCTGGAGCAGCTGGCACGCGTTCCCGTGTCGTTCCTGCGGCAGTCCGGCGCGGAATTCGACGAGTACATGTACGACTGGGTGGAGGCTCTGCAGAACTTCTGGCAGGGTCGGGCAGAAGTCATGTGGGACAAGGTGGTAGCCGCAGTCAACAAGACCGACCCCGACGTTGCACATATCGCCGACAGGGACCTCCTCCTCAAGATCCTTTACCCACCGCTCGAACTTTTCCATCTTTACCAGCGCCGAGAAGTCGAGCGGTTCAATGAGACGTTGGCAAATTCCCTTACATGGCACAAGGAGTACTGGACCGCCTCCGAGGAACGAGCCCAGAGCACTGATGGTCTCGTAGCACTTGCCCCACTTGCGCTCGCGTGCATGGCTCGTGACGCCGACTTCCCCATCGACGTGGAATCCGAATACCTGCCCAAGGAACTCCTCCAGTTCGGCTGGGTGGGCGAAGTCGAGTCGTGAGCATCTGTCCGCGACCGGACGGCTTCAGGAGAAGGTGTTGGTCTTGAACGTCCCCCGCCACCCGTTGCCCACGGAGCACGCGGAAGAGGGCATCACCATGCTCCAGGAGGACACACAGGAGCTTGTCGACGGTCTGGAGGAGGACTCCACCGATCTGGGCGAAGCCCAGCAGACCGCACTCATCCTGGCCAGGTCGCGCTGTCTGCTGGATCCGCGGGCGTCGACTTTTCCCACATGGGACGCCTGGGTGACCGCGATGCAGCTCGGCTGTGCCGTGTTCGCCGCCGCGACCACGACCGAGAACGTTGTTCAGTACCGCATCGCACACAAGGAGCGCGCGCTCAAGGCCACCGGACCGCAGTGGTACGTGACCCCTGGCGCATGGATCAACGCCTTCTACCTGGCCGTGGTCTGCCGGGAGAAGGAGCGGATCACCGCACTGTGCCAGGTGCCCCTGTCCCTGCTCCGCGAGAACGGTGCCCGGTTCGAGGAACACCACTACGCCTGGATCGACACACTGCAGACCTACTGGCTCGGCGGCCAGGACCTCGACAAGAAACTGGTCACCGCGGTCGACAACACCGGCCCCCAAGTCGTCGCCGATCCGGAGACGGTGAACAAACTGCTGTACCCACCGATGGAAATGTTCCACCGCTTCATCCGCGGTGACCGCGATGGTTTCGACCGTGCCCTCACTCAAGCCCTTCAGTGGCACAAGGAATACTGGGGCGAGGAGAGTCGGGCTGCCCAGGCCTCGGGCTTCGTCGCCCTCGCCCCCCCTCGCCATCGCCTGTATCGCGCACGACGCGGGCATGCCCATCGAGGTCGAGTCCGAGTACCTGCCGATCGCCCTCCTGGGTCGGAACTGGTGCGGCGAGTTCCCCACCTGACAGTGGCCCCGCAGGATGGAGGAGTCCTCGGGCGATGAGGAATCCAGTGACCACTGCCCGGATCAATCGTCATGAGTACCCGACCAACGAAGTCCCGGACACTCTCGACGCCCTCGGTGAGACGGTGGACTGGCTCCTCGACGAGTTCGCCGACTCTCCTGTCCTGCGTCCCCAGGCACTGAGCACACCGCTCGCCCTGGCGCAGCAGCGCTGCGCGATCGATCCGCAGGCCGTGAAGTTCGAGACCTGGGAGGCGTGGGTCACGGCCATGCAGACCGGGTCCGCGCTCTTCGCCGCGGCGACCGCGCCGACGGGCGGCACTGTCACCTGCCGAATCAAGGAACGGGAACGCGTCCTCCCCGCAACCGGACCCGAGTCCCATCTGAACGCGGGGACGTGGGCCACCGCGTTCTACCTGGCGATGATCTGCCGCGACAACGACCGCCTGCGCCGGCTGGCCGAGGTGCACGTCGCCTTGCTGCGTGACTCCGGCGCGGTGTTCGACGAGTACGTCTACTCCTGGGTGGGTGCGCTGCAGAGCTTCTGGCTCGGCCGTCAGGATGTGGGTGACAAACTCGTCGCGGCTGTCGACGGCACCAGCCCGGAGACGCTGCGGTACACGGACGCGGACCTCATGTCGAAGATCCTCTACCCTCCGATGATCCTGCTCCACCGCGTCATCCGCCGCGACGCCGCCGAGTTCGGCAAGGCGTTGGCCGACGCGCTGCGCCAGCACAAGACGTACTGGACCGCTGACGAGGGCCGTGCGACCAGCGCCGACGGGCTCGTCGCCCTCGGCCCGCTGGCCATGGCCTGCCTCGCCCGTGACCAGGGCATCGCTGTGGAGGTCGAGCCCGAGTACCTGCCCAAGGCGCTCCTGGAATACGCCTGGATCGGTGAGATCGTGTACTGACATGTCACCGCGCCGCGAGCCCGTGGAAGCGAGGGCGTGCTTCCCCTGCAGGACCGGGCTGGCGGCAGGGTAGGGGTTGTCCCCTCCCGCTCACCATCGAGGTGTTCGTTCAAGGGAAGCAAGTGGTTACCCGTACACGCATTGATCGCCATGAGTTCCACCCGGACGACGACGCGGCAGAACTGATTACGCCGATCGCCAAGAGCGCGAACGACGTCCTCGTTCACCTGGAGACGTCCGAAGACGACCGCTACGACGCCCTGCCCACCACTCTCACCCTGGCGAAGTGGCATTGCCTGACGGATCCGACGGCCAGCTCCTTCCCGACCTGGGAGGCATGGGTCACGGCGATGCAGGTCGGTAGCGCGCTGTTCGCCTCGGGCACAGCGGCACAAGGAGGCCCCGTCCCGTGCTGTATCGGCAGCAGGGGCGAGGTGAAGCGACTCCCCGCGACCGGACCCCAGGACTACCTGCATGCCGGGAACTGGCTGACGTCCTTCTACCTTGCGGTGATCTGCCGGGAGAACGACCGGGTCGATCAACTGGCGCAGGTGCCCGTCTCCTTCCTGCGCGAGTCCGGCGCGGAGTTCGACGAGTACGTCTACGCCTGGGTGGAAACACTCCAGCACCTCTGGTTCGACCGGCAGGCGACCTGGGAGACCCTCGTCACCGCCGTCAACGGCACCACCCCACAGCACGCCCGGATCGCCGGCCCGGAACTCATGCTGAAGATCCTCTACCCGCCGCTCGAACTCTTCCAGCACTACCTGCGCCGCGAGTCGGAACAGTTCAACGCGACTCTGGTCGACGCCCTCACCTGGCACAAGGAGTACTGGACCGCGAACGAGGCCCGCTCCCTGAGCGGCGAGGGTCTCGTGGCTCTCGCTCCACTCGCCATCGCGTGCATGGCCTACGACGCCGACATGTCGATCGAGGTCGAATCCGGGTACATCCCGAGGGCCCTGCTGAAGCGCTCCTGGGTCGGTGAGTACGACACCTGAGCTACGCACTGGGCAGGCTCGGGTGAGTCCGAGCCTGCCCGCTGTCCTCGTCAAGCCCGGACAGATCCGGAGACGAGTGGAGGTTTTGTGCCACGGCGGGGAAGTCGGTGGCGCGCGATCAAAGTGGCAGGCTGGCGCAGATCCTCCACTCGACTACGACTCGCACCAACGACCGGGCCCTTCAGTCGCGCCTACCCCGCATCCAACTCGCACCAGACCACCTTCCCCCTGTTCCCCTCCCTGGACAGAGGCTGCCACCCCCACAGGTCGGCGCAGGCCTTCACCAGCGCCAGGCCTCGCCCTTCCTCCAGCTCGGTCACCTGCCCCCACGGCACAGGCGGCTCAGGCGGGGCGGGGTCGGCGTCCCACGCGCCGATCCGCAGCACGCCCGCCGACCACCGCACGCGCAACGCGGCCGGCCCCTTGGTGTGCCGTACGGCGTTGGACACCAGCTCGGCGGCGAGGAGTTCGGCGACGTCGACCAGTCGGATCAGGCCGTACATGGTGAGGATCAGCCGCAGGGTGCGGCGGCTGATCGTGACGGCGCGCAGATCGTTGGGGATGTAGAGGCAGTACTCCCACGAGGGAGCGGCGGGGGGCTCAGTGCCGGTCTCGGGCATGGGGCGACTCCAGTCGTCATGAAGGGTGAGTGCGGCCGACGGGCGGTGGCCTGCCGCAGCCGTCGTGGCAGGACGGAGCGGTGCGCTTCCGGCATCCCGGGTTCCGCAGCGTGTGCGTCGCGTCACTGAACGTAGAGAGCCTTGCGCATCAACGTCGGTGGTCGCGTCGCATCACGGGCGCAGCTCGCTCGCATCCGGGACCTCTCGGAAGCAGCCCGTGTCACGGCGCGAGTCATTCCGTTCGCCTTGGACGACTTCGCCGATGCAGCAGCAGCCATGGTCTACGCGGGCGGCGCGGTGCCACGGCTGGACACCGTGGTACGGGACGGCCCACACGGCACAGTCTTCATCGACTCCGAAGCGCAACTTGCCGTCTTCCGAACGCTCTTCCGTAGAGTGAAGGCCGTATCACTCGACCCCCAGCGATCGCGCGACCTCATCCACCGGCTGACGAAGGATCTGTGAGGCAACCCAATGGGCACACCTGAGAACTGGCGGAAGTCCTCCTACTCCGGCGGCGGCGACGGCAACGCCTGCGTAGAGATCTGCCACCGTCCCGCCCGCATCGCCGTCCGCGACTCCAAGACCCCGGCCGGCGCCGTCCTCGCCTTTCCCGCCGGGGCCTTCACCGCCTTCGTGGACGCCCTCAAGGTGGGAACCCGGTCCGCGGGCCCAGGGCCCTGCTGAACCGGTCCTGGGTGGGCGAGTACGACACCTGAGCGCGGGCGTCGGACCTGCGCCGGGGAAGCCGGCGCCCAGGGGTTCGCGGCAGGGGACGAAGGAGTGGCGTCACCGGATTCCCGGTCCGATGGTGGGGCCCAGCGCCACAAGTCTGTCGGTGTGGACCACGGAGTGGGAGAGGAGCGGTCCGAGGGATAGGCGAACGGCCCGGCATGCTCGTGCATGAGCAGGAGCACCCCTCCCGCCGACAGGAGAGAGATGACGATCAGCACCAGGCCGACGGGGTTGTTCGGGTTGTACTCGTAGCGATTCGTCCCCAACTTGCTCCGCTCGAACACGGGTTCGTCGTCGTCGAGGCGCATCCTCGGACCCTACCTCCGAGGCGACCTGCTCGCGGGCGCCGTCGGCTACGGCTCATCGCGTCACGTAGCGCTGTGGAGGGCGAAATCCTGCACCCAAGACGCCCGGCCACCCGAGGTCGTCCGAGGACGGCCGAGGCCGTCCGGGTCGGGGTCAGAACAGGCTCAGCAGCGCCTCCGCCGGGTCCGTGAGGGGGTTGTCGCCGCCGGGGAGGGGGAGTTCGAACCACACCGTCTTGCCGCGGGGAGTGCGGCGGGAACCCCAGGCGGCGCTGAGGAGGCCGACGAGCTGGAGGCCGCGGCCGCCCTCGTCGGTGTCGCGGGCGCGGCGGCGGCGGGGCTGGACCAGACCGGAGTCCCAGACCTCGCACACCAGGGTGCGGTCCAGGAGCAGGCGCAGCCTGATCTCGCCCTCGCCGTAGCGCAGGGCGTTGGTGACCAGTTCGCTGACCAGGAGTTCGGTGGTGTCCACCAGCGCCTCCAGGTCCCAGGCGAGGAGCTGCCCGCGGGCGTACTCACGGGCGCGGCCGACGCTGCGCGGCTCGCGGGGCAGGGTCCAGTCGCCGACCGACTCGGCGGGCAGGCCCTGGACGCGGGCCATCAGCAGGGCGATGTCGTCCTCGCCGTGGTGGCTGCCGAGGGTGTTGAGGACGTGGTCGCAGACGTCCTCCAGGGGGAGGTTCGGGTCGGTGAGCGCGCCGACGAAGGCCTGGAGCCCCTCGTCCAGCGGGTGGTCGCGGGACTCCACCAGGCCGTCGGTGTAGAGCGCCAGCAGGGCGCCCTCGGGGAGTTCGACCGTCACCTCCTCGAACGGCTCACCGCCCACCCCGAGCGGCAGGCCGGGCGGGACGTCCAGCATGAGCGCCTGTTCGCCCGGTTCGACGAGGACGGGCGGCAGGTGGCCCGCGTTGGCGAAGGTGCAGCGACGGGTCACGGAGTCGTAGACGGCGTAGACGCACGTGGCGAGGTAGACCTCCGACAGGTCCGCCTCCCGTGGCCTGCGGGCCGCGCGGGTGGCCTGCTGGACGCCTCCGGGCGCGCCGAGGCCGCGGGCGATCTCGTCGAGCTGGGAGAGGACTTCGGCCGGTTCGAGGTCGAGCAGGGCCAGCGTGCGTACGGCGGTGCGCAGTTCGCCCATCGCGACGGCGGCGCGCAGCCCGCGGCCCATCACGTCGCCGACGACCAGCGCGGTGCGGTGGCCGGGGAGTTCGATGACGTCGAACCAGTCGCCTCCGACCTCGCTGGGCCTGCCGGTGGCCGCGTTGCCGGGCAGGTAGCGGCAGGCGATGTCCAGGCCGGACGCCTCCGGATCGCCGGGCGGCAGGAGGGAGCGCTGGAGGATCAGCGCGCGCTCGTGTTCGCGGCGGTAGAGGCGGGCGTTGTCGATGCAGACGGCGGCTCGTGCGGCGAGTTCCACGGCGAGGTCGCGGTCACGGTCCCCGAACGGTTCGCTGCCCTTGGTCCGGGAGAACTGCGCCAGTCCTACGACGGTGTCGTGGGCGACCATCGGCACGGCCAGCGTGGAGTGCACCAGGCCGCCGTCCTCGCCGGGCACGATCTGCGGGCGGGCGGTGCGCAGGGCGTCCGCGCAGCGCGAGTTGAAGGCGTAGTGGTGGACCGCGCCCAGTTCGACGGGTGCGCCGGTGGCGGACAGGGGGGCGCCGGAGACCGCGCTGGCGAAGGCGACGCGGCGCAGTTCGGCGCTGCCGTCCGCGAGGCCGGGCGGGGTCTCGTCGCCGGCGAGCAGGCCCTGGTAGAGGTCGACGGTGGCGAGGTCGCAGAAGCCGGGGACGACGACGTCGAGGAGTTCGCGGGCGGTGGTCTCCAGGTCGAGGGAGTTGCCGATGCGGGCGCCGGCGTCGTTGAGGAGGGCGAGGTTGCGCCGTGCGGCGGCGGCTTCGCGGGCGGCGGCCCGGCGCGCGGTGATGTCGGTGCCGAGCCAGGCGATGCCGATGGGGCGTCCGCTGCCGCTGTGCACGCGGTAGAGGTTGACGGACCAGTGGCGGCGTTCGTCGGAGCCCGGTACGAAGCCGGTGACGTGCATGTCCGTGATGGACTCGCCGTCCTCCAGGACCCGGCGCAGGGTGGCCGAGAGCCGGTCGGCCTCGGCCCGGGGCAGGTAGTCGTGGACGCTCTTGCCGCGGTGGTCGTCGGGGGTGCCGCCGAAGATCGAGGCGAACCGCTGGTTGGCGCGGCGGATCCGCAGGTCGGGGTCGAGCAGCAGGAAACCGAACGGGGATTGGCCGAAAATCGCCTGCGAGGCGGCGAGGTCGGTCTCGATGCTGCGCAGGGTGCGGACGTCGACGACGATGCAGACGGCGGCCTTGTCGCCCTCGGCTGTGCGGGTGGGCATGACGTACACCTCGGCGAGGCCGCGGATGCCGCCTCCTGCGCGGCCCCGGCCGCCTGGGCCACGCGAACGGTCCGCCCCGCGCTGTCCCGTACGGCCGCCCTCGGCGCGGGTCCGTCCGTCGTCATCCTCCGGGTCGGGGAGGCGGAACGGTACGACGCCGGTCCACTCGCGTCCGTCGAGTATCTCGGCCATCTTGCGCTGGCCCTGCTCGCGCAGGTCGGAGTCGATGAACGCCTCGATGGGGTCCATGCCGACGGCACGCTCGGCCGGAATTCCGAACAACTGCTCGGCCCGCAGGCTCCACTGGTCGACGTGCCCGTCGGGGCCGATGGAGAAGGACGCGACCTTGATGTAGTCGTAGATGGAGCCGGGCGGACTGCTCTGCCACATCGCGTCCACGGGCGGCTGCCCCTCGACCCCTGCGGGCCCGCCGGCGGCCTCGCCACCCGCGGACCCCGTCCTCGCGCCGTCCGACGGGTCCTCGGACTCCGTGGCCTTCGCTGGTATCTCGCTCACGCGAACCGTCCCCTCCAGCTCACCGCGTCCGGTACCGGTCACCGGGGGCGGCTGCCCGCAGTATCCAGCACTACGGCGCCGCGCAACACGGTGTTCACGATCACAGGACCATCCCGATGCATTTTGGTCCGCCCCGGTTCGTCCTGTGACAACACAACCTGTCTTCTAACCAGGCAACACCCCGTCGAACCCCACTGCGGACAACCGCCGCGAACGAGTGCCGCCGACGGGGTGGCGGGTGACCTGCCCCGCACCCGTCGTCACACTTAGTCACTGGCGACCGGCACCGGTCCGTTCCGATCGCCCGGGGAGCCGTCGGACACCTGCGCCCCGCGGCCGTTGGCCGGCACCGCCAGTTCGAACCACACCGTCTTGCCGGTCTCGTCCGGCCGGGTGCCCCAGCGGCGCGAGGCGGCGGCGACCAGTTGCAGGCCGCGTCCGCTCTCGTCGTCGGGGCGGGCCGGCCGTTCGCGGGGCGGGTCGGGCAGCGGGTCGGAGACCTCCACCAGCAGCACGCGCGGCAGACCGACGGGGCGCACCAGCCTGAGACCGATGGGGCCGTGGGCGTGCCGCAGCGAGTTGGTGACCAGCTCACTCACCAGCAGGGCCGCGGTGTCGCCGACGCTGTCCAGCTCCCAGGTGCGCAACTGGCCGCGGACGGCGGACCGGGCGGTGCGCACCGCGCCGGGGTCCGCGGAGAAGGTCCACTCGGCGCAGTCGCCTTCGGTGTCGATCACGCCGATCACTTCCCGGGCCAGCGAGCCGCCCATGTCCGGTTTCATGGGTTTTGGGGTTATGGGGGACATACCCGGTATCCGGTAGCCCTTACCGCCCTTCCGGAAGCGGTACCCGGGCGGACGCCCGGCGGAAGGCCTACGCGCTTGCCGGACGCGGTTTCGCCGGGGCCGTCGGCGTATCCGGCGCTCCGCCGCCCGCTGTCGGCGTTGTCGAGCGCGCCCGCCGGGCTGCCCGTGGGGGCCGCGGGCGGGCTGCCCGCGGTGGCCGCGGGTGCGGCGGGTCCGGCGGGGGCCAGGTGAGCGAGGGCGGCGCGCACGGCGGGAACGTCCTGGTCCAGCCACGGTACGGTCCAGATCTCGGACGGGGTCAGCCAGCGGAGTTCGTCGTGGTCCTCGAGGGGCCGGGGGGCGGCGGAGCCGGGGCGCAGGCGGGCCGTCCACACCCGGAGTTCGTACGGCGGCCTCAGCGGCCAGGCGCCCGGCACCGGCGTCACGGTCTCGGCGTCCACGCCCAGTTCCTCACGCAGTTCACGGACGAGGGCCGCCTCCGGCAGCTCACCCGGCTCGACCTTTCCGCCGGGCAGTTCCCAGCGGCCGGCCAGTTCCGGGGGCGCACTACGGCGCGCGGCCAGCAGACGGCCGCCGTCGAGCAGGGCGGCACCCACCACCACGATCCGTTCGGTCATGCCCGGAGCCTACGGGAGTCAGCCGGCGGCGCCGTCCGGCCCGCCGCTGCCCGCCGGACCGCCGGGCTGCCCTACGCACTCGACCCAGTAGAGCTGTTTGTGGCCCCGTTCGCCGAGGCTGTCGGCGATCTTCTGCGCCTCGGCACGGGTGGCGTACCTGCCCACGCGGTAGCGGTTGCCGTTGTCGTCCTGTCGGACGACGAGCCAGGGAAGAGTGATCGTGCTGTCGTTCATCCCGCCCCATTGCTCCTTCCCGCCCCGCGCGTCACCCGCGCTCCCGCCCGCGTCCGGCTTCCCGCCCCCTGCCGCGGCCGGCTGCCGCGCCCGGCTGACACGGAAACCGCACCTCGCATATGCCCGAGCCTACGCCCTACCTTCACTCAGCGAATACAGGTTTTCACAAAGAGGTATGCAACCGGCCAATCCGCAGGGGGCGCACGGGGACGAACGCGCCGCTCGCGGACATGGGGGGCGCGCGGTCGCGGGCATGGCGCCGTCGACCGGGGCGAGCGGGGACGACCTGCGAGAACGGCCGGAATCGAACGCCTCGTCGGCCCGGCGGACCGGGCGGGCGGCCGGGGCCGGTCCGAGAGGGGGCGCGCACCACCCCCGGTGACCGCGAGACCCTGGCACACTCGGGCGCCGTGAGGACGACAGCGCAGACCCACCCCGTCGACCACGACCTCGTCCAGGCGGCGGCGCGCGTCGCGCGCACCCGCTGCCGGGGTGACGCCCACACCATGGCCGCGGCGGCCCGCGCCCGGGACGACCGCATCGTGACCGCCGTGAACGCCTACCACTTCACGGGAGGACCGTGCGCCGATTTGGTCCTCATCGGCGCGGCTGCCGCGCAGGGCGTCTACGAGCTGGAGACCGTCGTGGCCGTGGGCGACCGCGACCGGGGGGTCGTGCCCCCCGTGCGGCCGGTGCCCTCAGGTCCTCCTCGACTGCTTCCCCTACTTCCCCGCCCTCGAGGTCATCGTCGGGGAGGGCGGCCGCGTCCGTGCCGTCCCCATCACGGACCTGCTGCCCGAGAGTTACGTCTGGGCCGACCACCAGCTCGACGCCGGGTGAACCGCGACCGCGCCGCGGCTCCCCCTCCCCCCGGCACGACCGCATCCGCGCGGCGGTCTACTTCACGGGAAGGTGGTACGCCACGCGGTAGCGGTCCGCCGGGATGACCACGTCCGCCGTCTCGACGGCCCGGCCGGAGGCGTAGAAGGTCCGGCGGACGACCACGACGACATGGCCGGGGACGCCGCCGAGCAGGAGCAGTTCCTCGGCGAGGCCGGGGCGGGCGCCGACCTCCTCGGTGACGTTGTCCACGATGATGTCGATGGCGCGCATGCGCTCGACGACGCCCATGCCTCCGAGCGGTCCCTCCTCGGGGAGCATCACGGGGGTGCGGCCGGTCAGGGCGAGCGGTTCCCAGGAGGTGGAGAGCATCATCGCCTCGCCCGCGTCCCGGAAGACGTACTTGGTGCACATCACGCGGTCTCCGGGCTTGATGCCGAGCCGGTCGGCGATCGCGCGACTCGCCACGGCCTGCGCGCTGCTCGACTCCCAGGTGCCGCGCGCCTCGGCGGAGGCCTGCTCCTGCCGGAAGGGTGTGGCCCCGCCGGCCGGGCGGTAGCCGGAGCGGGCGACGCGACGCGGCTCGGGCCGCTCCCGCACATACGTCCCCGAGCCGGAGCGGCCCTCGACCAGGCCCTCGGCCATCAGCACCTTGCGCGCCTCCAGGGCGACCGTGTCCGAGACGCCGTACTCCTCGCGGATCCTCGCCTGGGAGGGAAGCCGGGTGTGCGGGGGCAGCAGCCCGTCGGCGATCTTCTGGCGGAGATCGCCCGCGACCCGCAGATACGCCGGCTGCTCACCGAAAGTCACTGGCCACTCCCATCAGGTTGCACAGACAGCAACAGCGTGGCAACCGTAGGTTGTGCCGTGCAAGTGAAGGCCAGAGAATCACTCGATGTGATGACTTGTGGGGTCGGGGGGCTTTACCCAGGCACTTTCTCCCCGCTATAGGCGTTCTCACACCTGCCGGGCCGCGCTGCCTGCCGCGCCCACGATCCCGGCACCGACTCGAAACGCGATGTGCCGCGGGCGGCCGGGCCCATAGCTTTGCGCGCGGTGACAGAGGGAACGGGGGCGGGGTGCTGTGCGCGTGACGGAAGCGACGGGGTGTTGTGCGCGTGACGGAAGCGACGGTCCGGGCCGTCAGCGGACCGACCGCGCGCCGGGGGGAGTCGGCGGAGCGGGCAGAGTCGGCAGTCGGGCAGAGTCGGCGGGTCGGGCAGAGCCGGCGGGTCGGGCGGAGCAGGCCCGTCGGGCGGAGCGGGCGGAGCAGGCCCGTCGGGCGGAGCGGGCGGAGCAGGCCCGTCGGGCGGAGCGGGCGGAGCAGGCCCGTCGGGCGGAGCGGGCGGCGTGCGGTCGAGCGGCCTTGCGCTCCGCGCCGTGTGGGTCGCCGCCGGGCGGGTCACCGAGCCGACGCCGTACCCGGATCGAGGCCCCTTCGGCCCGTAACCTGCGGTCATGACAAGTCTGCCGGACCGCTACTGCCCCACCGACGGCGTCCGTGTCCCCAGTGACTCGCTCGCATGGTGCTGCCCGTCCTGCCACGGCCCCCTGGACCTCGACTTCGCCCCCACCCCGGCGTCCCTGAAGTCCCTCGCCGGACGGGTGAACTCGCTGTGGCGGTACGCGGAGACGCTGCCGCTGGCGCCGCCCTCGGTGTCCCTGGGCGAGGGGCGCACCCCGCTGGTGACGCTGACGGACGAGGTGTCGGCGAAGCTGGACTACCTGATGCCGACGCTGTCGTTCAAGGACCGGGGCGCGGTGCTGCTGGCCCAGCTCGCGCAGCGCATCGGGCCGCGCCGGGTGGTCGCGGACAGCAGCGGCAACGCGGGCACGGCGATCGCCGCGTATTGTGCCCGTGCCCGGCTGCCCTGCAGCGTCTACGTCCCGCTGGGCACGTCCGCGAAGAAGCTGGAGCAGATCGAGGCGCACGGCGCCCGGCTGGAGATCGTGGACGGCGACCGCGCGGCGGCGGGGGCGGCGGCGCAGCGGGCGGCGGACGAGCCGGGCACGTTCTACGCCTCGCACGTCTACAACCCGTACTTCCTGCACGGCACCAAGACCTACGTGCACGAGTTGTGGGAGGACCTGGGCGGCCGCTTGCCCGACGTGCTCGTCCTGCCGGTGGGCAACGGCACGCTGCTGCTCGGCGCGGCACTGGCGATCGCCGAGCTGTACGGCGCCGGGCTGCTGGACCGGCGTCCGGCGCTGTGGGCGGTGCAGGCGGCGGCGGTCGCCCCGCTGGCCGACGCCTGGGCTCGGGGCGCGGAGGAACTCACCGGCACCACCACCGTCGCCCCCACCTACGCCGAGGGCATCGCCATCCCGCGTCCGCCCCGCGCCCGCCAGATCCTGCGCGCGGTACGGGGGTCGGGCGGGACGTTCCTGACGGTGACGGAGGACCAGATCCGGCACGCGCAACTGGACCTCGCCTCCCGGGGCCTGTACGTCGAGTCGACGGGCGTGGCCTGCTGGGCGGCCGTGCGGGAGGGCGCGCTCGCCGGCAAGTCGGCGGCGGTGCCGTTGTGCGGGGCGGGTCTGAAGTCGGGGCTGGCACGGCCGTAGCGCCCGCACGGCCGCGCAGGACCGCACCGCCGCGCAGGACCGCACCGCCGCGCAGGGCCTTGGCGCGGCACGGGCGGGGGCGCGCGGGCGGAGGGGGCGCGCGGGTGGGGTGCGCGGGCGGACGGGGCGCCGCCGGGGCTCAGTCGTCGAAGGTGGTGGCGCGCGTGCGCTTCTCCCAAGCGGTGACGTCGCCGCGGACCTGGTCGAGGTGGCCGAGGACGGCGGTGACCGCGTCGTCGCCCAGGGGCAGGCGCAGCGGGGTGTCGTCCGCCTCCAGGGCGGCGAGGATCAGCGCCGCCGCCTTCGCCGGGTCGCCGGGCTGGGTGCCGTCACCGCCGGCGACGGATCCGCGGGTCCGGCCCACCGTGGCGTACAGGCCGCTGTCGGCGCTGAGTCCGGCCCTGCCGGTGCCGAACAGTGACGTGCGGAAGGCTCCCGGCTCGACGATCAGCACCTTGACGCCGTACTCGGCGACCTCGTCCGCGAGCGCCTCGGACATGCCCTCCAGGGCGAACTTCGTCCCGCTGTACGCGCCGAAGCCCGCGAAGGACATCTGCCCGCCCATGCTGCTCATCTGCACGATCGCGCCCGAGCGCCGCTCGCGCATGTGCGGCAGCACGGCGCGGGTGAGCGCGGCGGGGCCGAAGACGTGCACGTCGAACAGGTCTCGCAGCTCCTGCTCGGTGGTCTCCTCCAAGGCTCCGACGTGGGTGCGGCCCGCGTTGTTGACCAGCACGTCGATCCGTCCGTACCGCGCCAGCACGTCCCGTACGACGGCCTCGGCGGCGGCGGTGTCGGCGACGTCCAGCGCCAGCGCCTCCACCTGGTCGGCGTGTGCGGCGACCAGGTCGGCCAGTGCCTCGGGGTGCCGGGCCGCGCCCACGACGACATCGCCCGCGGCGACGGCCGCCTCGGTGATCGCCCGTCCGAAACCGCTGCTCGCGCCGGTCACCAGCCACACCTTGTTCATGACCCCTCCTGGGCTCGTCGTCGTGTCACCAGGTTCGGCCCGGAAGGGGTGGCGCGTCCAAGATCTGTCGTGATAGCCGATGGTTATGACGACGGACGTGCACCTGAGGGACCTGAGGTACTTCGCGACGGCGGCCGAGGAACTGCACTTCACCCGCGCCGCCGAACGCCTGTACGTGTCCCAGCCCGCGCTGAGCAAGCAGATCAGGGCGCTGGAGGGGCAGTTGGGCTCCGCACTCTTCGAACGCGGGCCGCAGGGTGTGGCGCTCACGGACGCCGGTGAGGCGCTGCTGCCGCACGCCCTGCGGGTACTGGAGGCGTGGGAACAGGGCGCCCTCGCCGTGGAGTCGGCGCGGGCGGCGCTGCGCGGCACGCTGGTGGTGGGCATGAGCACCAGCCCGGGGCGCGGCGGGCTGCTGCCGGCGATCCGTTCCCGGTTCACGGCCGCGCGGCCCGAGGCGTCGCTGCGGCTGCGGCAGGTGAGCTGGGAGGACCCGACCGCGGGGTTGGCGGACAAGGAGACGGACGTCGCTTTCGTATGGCTGCCGCTGCCCGACCCGCAACGGTACGGGTGGACGGTGGTCGCACAGGAGCCGCGCCTGGTCGCGCTGCCCGAGGCGCATCCACTGGCCGAACACGCGGAGGTCGACTTCGCCGACCTGGCCCCGCTGCCGTTCCTGGCGCTGCCGCGGGTCGCCGGTCCGCTGCGGGACTACTGGCTCGCCCTGGACGCCCGGGGCGGGCGCCCGCCGCTGATCGGCGCCGAGGTGGCGAGCGCCGAGGAGACGTACGAGGCGTTGGTGGCGGGGCTCGGCGTCTGCCTGGTCGCGACCGGCAACGCCCCGCTCGTCACCCTGGGCGGGGTGACCACCCGCCCCGTACGCGGCATCGGCCCGAGCCGCTACGCGCTCGCCTGGCGCCGCGAGGACGCGGACCACCCGTTGGTCCGCGCCTGCGCCGACGCCTCCCGGCTGGCGTCGGGCGCCGCGTGAGGCACGTGGGACGCAAAGGCACGCCGGGTGTCCCTCTCCCCCGATCGAGCAGCAGCGAGGTTCCGGCGAGGAATTCCGGTCCCTCGCGGCATTCACCGACGCCCTGCGCGCCGTCGACAACCTCGGCAGGCGGCTGGCCCGTGCGCCGACCGACGCCCTCACGGCCGAACCGCGCGCCCACCACGGAGTGGAGATGCACTCGTGAGGCCGGTGAGTGAAGCAGCGCGGGGCACCGCCCTTTCACGCCGCGGACAATGGGGGATCACACCGCCACGAACCGGACGCGTTCGCCGCAGACCTTGGTCATGTCGTCGACATCGGAGGTCAACATGACCACAGGGTGGTGCTGTCGCAGCGCGACCTCAGCGACCGCCGCGCCGCACGCGTACTTGTGCCCGTGCAAGCCGGCATTCATCAGCAGCTTCGAGGCCGCCCTCGCCTCCTCGTCGCCCAGCGGAACTACGCGCAGCCCACAGAGCCCGGTTCAGGAGAGACTTGTCCGTACGCTCGTGGACAGCCTCGATGACGGTGAGCGCACTGATCGCGACTCCATGCCGCGCGAGCGCGCCTCAGCGACCAGAGCCACCACCTGCTCGTCGTCGGTGAGCAGCTTCGAGAGCCCTTCGCCAGCGAGGACCAGCGTTCCCTCGTGACTCAGCCTGCGGCAGGCCACTCGGCCTCCTCGGCGAACATCTCGTCGAAGACCTGCCGCGCCCGCTGCCGGGCCCGCTCGGAGACCGGCCCCTTGCGGCTCTCGTAGTCCGCCAGGTACTCGTCAAGGACCTGGCCGCGCAACCCGTGCTCGACCGCCTCGGCAATGAACGCGGAGAAGTCCCGCTTGCCCACCCGCGCCCGGATCGCCTCCGCAGTCCCCTCCGGCAGCGACAGGCTTGCTGGCGGCTTGGCAGCCGCGGGCAGCTGGGCCGTCCGCCGCTGGCGGCGCCGGAAGGCAGGAGCTGACGCAACCGATCAGGTCGTCACAGCGGTTCCATCCTCAGGGCCCAGCAGAGGTGACTAATCGTCAGGACGTCCAGCACCGAACCAGCACGGTATGGACGAAGGGGCCCAAGAGCCCGGCCCCTTCTGATGTGCTTGTTTGCCAGATCGGCGACGTGGCGTTACGTCACCCGCTAGACGTTGAACCGGAACTCGACGACGTCCCCGTCCTGCATCACATAGTCCTTGCCCTCCATGCGGGCCCGGCCCTTCGAGCGGGCCTCGGCGACCGAGCCGGCCTCGATGAGGTCGTGGAAGGAGATGACCTCGGCCTTGATGAAGCCCTTCTGGAAGTCGGTGTGGATGACACCGGCGGCCTCGGGGGCGGTGGCGCCCTTCTTGATGGTCCAGGCGCGGGACTCCTTGGGGCCGGCCGTCAGGTAGGTCTGCAGGCCGAGGGTGTCGAAGCCGACGCGGGCGAGGGTGGCCAGGCCCGGCTCGTGCTGGCCGACGGACTCCAGGAGCTCCAGGGCCTCCTCCTCGTCCAGCTCGGCGAGGTCCGCCTCCAGCTTGGCGTTGAGGAAGATCGCCTCGGCGGGGGCGACCAGGGCGCGCTGCTCGTTCTTGAAGTCCTCGTCGGTCAGTTCGTCCTCGTCGACGTTGAAGACGTAGAGGAAGGGCTTGGTGGTGAGCAGGTGGAGGTCGTGCAGCAGCTCCGCGCGCTCGGTGCCCTGGAGGATGCCCTGCGAGAAGAGCGTGTCGCCCTTCTCCAGAATCGCCTGAGCCTCCTCGACGGCCTTGACCTTGGGCTGGATGTCCTTCTTGATCCGCGACTCCTTCTGGAGGCGGGGCAGGACCTTCTCGATGGTCTGGAGGTCGGCCAGGATCAGCTCGGTGTTGATCGTCTCGATGTCGTCCTTGGGCGAGACCTTGCCGTCGACGTGCACGACGTTCTCGTCCTTGAACGCGCGGATGACCTGGCAGATCGCGTCCGACTCGCGGATGTTCGCGAGGAACTTGTTGCCCAGGCCCTCGCCCTCGCTGGCACCGCGCACGATGCCGGCGATGTCGACGAAGTCGACCGTGGCCGGGAGGATCCGCTCCGACTTGAAGATCGAGGCGAGCTGGGCGAGGCGACCGTCCGGTACGCCCACGACACCGACGTTGGGCTCGATCGTGGCGAACGGGTAGTTGGCCGCGAGCACGTCGTTCTTGGTCAGGGCGTTGAACAGGGTCGACTTGCCGACGTTCGGCAGACCGACGATTCCGATCGTGAGCGACACGTTGCGACTTCCCGTACGTGAGGAGACTGGGGGCCAGGGGGCCGATCCACCAGTCTACGGCGTGCGGCATCCCGTCTTCGCGACGCGTCGAACGCCTGGCCGACCTACCGGCCGCCACAGGACCGCCACACCACGCGGCGTGTCAAACGGCCTATTCAACACATAAACAGACCTAGGTTGGTCCGGTGGAGCAACACTGGACGCGACCTCAGCAGCACGGACAGCGACGCGGCAGGCCGCCGCTGCCCCCGCAGGGCGCGCAGGGGCACCCGCAGGCCCCGCGCCGGGAGAGAGGGCAGGGGGAGGGCGAGGGGTCGGCGCAGGGCGGGCGCGTGGATCGGCGGCCGGGCCGGGGGCCGGGCCCGGGCCCGGGTACGCGTGAGGGTGCGGGTGCGGGTGCGGGTGCGGTTCAGGATCCGGGGGCGGTTCGAGGGCCGGGGGCGGCTCCGGGTTCAGGGCAGGCGGCGTGGCGTTCGTCCGCCGTCTCGTCCGCCGTCGTTCGGGGTCCTGCCCCGGCCCTGGTCATACAGCGACTGCGCCAACTGCCCAACCCCCGGCTCACGGGCCTGGGCGGCGGGCTGTTCTGCGGCGCGGTGATGTTCGTGCTCGGCTGTCTGGACGCGCTGCTCCTGGACGCCTCGCCGACCGTGTACGGGGTGCTGTTCGTGCCGGTGTGCGCGCTGACCGCGGTGTGGACGCGCAAGGGGGACCTGCTGAGCGCGCCGGTGGTGGTGCCCATCGGCTTCGCGGTGGGCCTGCTGCCCGTGGCCGACGGCGGCGGGGGCGTCCTCGGCACCCTGATGGGCCTGGTGACCGCCCTCTCCACCCAGGCGGTGTGGCTGTACGGCGGGACGCTGATCGCTGGGGTCACGGCGCTGGTGCGACGCGCCGCGTCGGCACCCGCCCGGGCAGGGGAACGAGCCGGGCAAAGAGCAGGGGAACGAGCAGCGGCGCGGTCCGCCAGGCGTGCGGGGGCACGAGCGGGGGCCCGCGGTCGCCGTTGATCCTCCCGCTCCGGCCGGTGCCCCGCAGGCCCCGCGGCCCCGGCGGGCGGCTGCCTCACCTGCGGTCGGTCACGCGCGGCTCCCCGCCGCGCGCATCGCCGCGCCCACGATGCCCGCGTTGTTCTGGAGCCGGGCGGGGACGATCTCCGCCCGGACACCCTCCAGGTAGGGCAGGAACTTGTGGGCCTTGCGGCTGACGCCGCCGCCGATGATGAACAGCTCCGGGGAGAAGAGCATCTCGACGTGGGCCAAGTACGTGCGGACGCGGCGGCCCCACTGCTCCCAGGACAGGTCGTGGTCGTCCTTGGCCTTGCCAGAGGCCCGCTTCTCCGCCTCGTGGCCGTCCAGCTCCAGGTGGCCCAGTTCGGTGTTGGGGACGAGGACGCCGTCGACGAAGACCGCGCTGCCGATGCCGGTGCCGAAGGTGAGCAGCACGACGGTGCCCTTGCGGCCCTGGCCGGCACCGAAGTGCATCTCGGCGACGCCCGCCGCGTCCGCGTCGTTGACCACGGTCACCGGCAGCCCGCCCAGCCGCTCGCCGAACAACGCGCGCGCGTCGGTGTCGATCCAGCTCTTGTCGACGTTGGCCGCCGTACGGACCATGGCGCCGCCGGTGACGACGCCGGGGAAGGTCAGTCCGACCGGTCCGGTCCAGCCGAAGTGGGCGACGACCTCCCGGACGCCGTCGGCCACGCCGTCGGGTGTCGCCGGGTGCGGGGTGAGCACCTTGTGGCGCTCCCGGGCCAGGTCGCCCTTGTCCAGGTCCACCGGGGCGCCCTTGATCCCCGACCCGCCGATGTCCACACCGAAGATCTGCATGGCTCCACGTTACGACGTGCCACCGACAGTCACGCCTGCCGCGTCCCCCGCGCGGGAGGCGGGTCCGCTCACCCCTCCGACGTACCCGATCCGCCGCGCTCGGCGGACAGCGCGGCCGCCTCCTCGCGCAGGTCGCGGCGCAGCTCCTTGGGCAGCGAGAAGGTGATGGACTCCTCGGCCGCCTTGACGATCTCCACGTCCTCGAAGCCGCGCTGCGTCAGCCATTCGAGCACCTGCTCGACCAGGACCTCCGGTACGGAGGCGCCCGAGGTCACGCCGACCGTGCTCACGCCGTCCAGCCACGCCTCGTCGATCTCGTCGGCGAAGTCCACCAGGTACGCCTGGTCCGCGCCCGCGAGCTTGGCGACCTCCACCAGCCGCTTGGAGTTGGAGGAGTTGCGGGAGCCGACCACGATGACCAGGTCCGCCTCGGCGCCCATCTGCTTGACGGCGAGCTGGCGGTTCTGCGTGGCGTAGCAGATGTCGTCGCTGGGCGGCGAGATCAGCTGGGGGAACTTCTCCTTCAGCGCGTCGACCGTCTCCATGGTCTCGTCGACCGACAGGGTCGTCTGGGAGAGCCAGACCACCCGCGACGGGTCGCGCACCTCGACGTTCGCGGCGTCCCCGGGGCCGTCGACGAGCTGGATGTGGTCGGGGGCCTCGCCGGAGGTGCCGATGACCTCCTCGTGGCCCTCGTGCCCGATCAGGAGGATGTCGTAGTCCTCGTTGGCGAAGCGGACGGCTTCCTTGTGGACCTTGGTCACCAGGGGGCAGGTGGCGTCGATGGTGGCGAGGCGGCCGCGGGCGGCCTCCTCGTGGACGACGGGCGCCACGCCGTGCGCCGAGAACATCACGATGTTGCCCGGCGGCACCTCCTCCGTCCGCTCGACGAAGACGGCGCCCTTCTTCTCCAGGGTCTGCACGACGTACTTGTTGTGGACGATCTCGTGACGGACGTACACCGGAGCCCCGTACTGCTCCAGGGCTTTCTCGACGGCGATCACGGCGCGGTCCACACCCGCGCAGTAGCCCCGGGGGGCGGCGAGCAGGACACGGCGGCCAGACGTAGCAGTCATGCGCCCCATCGTAAGGCCGCCCGCCGCGCGCCGAAGATCCCGAGGGGTGGGCACGCAGGCCCGGCAGCCGGGAGGTGGGCGCGGGGCGCGCACGCCCCGCGGCCCGGGGCGCTCGCGGGTGCGCCCGCGTTGTCGGTGTCGACCGTTACGCTCGCGGGCATGGCTGTCTCCACGTCCCCCGAAGCCCCGCTGCCCGTCGGTGAGGTCTCCCGGCTCATCGGCGGCTGGATCGACCGGCTCGGCGCGGTGTGGGTCGAGGGGCAGATCACGCAGCTGTCGCGGCGGCCGGGCGCGGGCGTCGTGTTCCTGACGCTGCGCGACCCGTCGTACAACATCTCCGTCGGCGTGACCTGCTACCGCGAGGTGTTCGACGCCGTCGCGGACGTGGTCGGCGAGGGCGCCCGGGTCGTCGTTCGCGCCAAGCCCGAGTGGTATGCCCCGCGCGGGCAGCTGTCGCTGCGGGCCGCTGAGATAAGGCCGGTGGGCGTCGGTGAGCTGCTGGCCCGCCTGGAGCAGCTGAAGAAGAACCTCGCGGCGGAGGGGCTCTTCGCGCCGGGGCGCAAGAAGCCGCTGCCCTTCCTGCCGCAGCTGATCGGACTGGTGTGCGGTCGGGCCTCCGCCGCCGAGCGGGACGTCCTGGAGAACGCCCGGCACCGCTGGCCCGCCGTCCGCTTCGAGGTGCGCAACGTGCCCGTGCAGGGCGTGCACGCCGTCCCGCAGGTCGTGCAGGCCGTCAAGGAGCTGGACGCGCTCGACGACGTGGACGTGATCATCGTGGCGCGCGGCGGCGGCAGTGTGGAGGACCTGCTGCCGTTCTCCGACGAGCAGCTCGTGCGCGCGGTCGCCGCCTGCCGTACGCCGGTCGTGTCCGCGATCGGTCACGAGCCGGACACCCCGCTGCTGGACTACGTCGCGGACCTGCGCGCCTCCACGCCCACCGACGCCGCCAAGAAGGTCGTCCCGGACGTCGGCGAGGAGGCCGAGCGGGTACGACAGCTGCGCGACCGCGCGCGCAGGTGCGCCCAGGCGCACGTCGAACGGGAGGAGCGCGGACTCGCCCACGCGCTCTCCCGGCCGGTCATGGAGGATCCGCACCGCATGATCGACGAGCGGGCCGACCACGTGGCCGCGCTGCTGGACCGGAGCCGGCGCACGTTGCGGCACCTGCTGGACCGCGCCGACTCCGAGCTGGGGCACACCCACGCGCGCGTGGTGGCCCTCTCCCCCGCCGCGACCCTGCGGCGCGGGTACGCCGTGCTGCAACGGGCCGACGGTCACGTGGTCCGCGACCCCGGCGAGGTGACGGCGGACGAGACGCTGCGGGCACGGGTCGCCGAGGGCGAGTTCACGGTTCGGGTCGACACAGGGATGGGCGAATGACGAGCAGGACACCGGCGGCCGACGAGACGCCGGGCTACGAGCAGGCACGGGACGAGCTGATCGAGGTCGTCCGCCGCCTGGAGGCGGGCGGGACGAGCCTGGAGGAGTCTCTCGCCCTGTGGGAGCGGGGCGAGGAGCTGGCCAAGGTCTGCCGGCGGTGGCTGGAGGGCGCCCGCGCCCGGCTGGACGCGGCCCTGGCCGAGGAGGCCGCGCAGGACGGCGGCGAAGGCGCGGACGAGGAGTGAGAGGCGGACGCGGCAACTGAGCCGCAGCGGAGGGGCCGGTCGGCGCTCGGGCCCGCACCGGCCCTGCTCGAGGCCCGTACCGGCCCTGAGCGCCGGGTTCCGGACGGTCTGCGCCGGCCGGGCGCTCAGGACGTCCGCAGTGCCTGCGCCATCTTCGTCAGCTGCGCGAAGGAGGCCGTGCCCGCCACCACCGTCGTGTCGCCCTTGGCACCTTCCGACACGAGGGCGTCGTAACGGCCGCCGGTGTACCGGGTCCAGGTGCGACCGCCGATCTCCTGGCTGACCTTGGTGGCGCGGGAGCCCTGGCTGGCGTCGTCGATGAAGTCCTTGCGCTTCTGCGTGGACTGCTCGATGGCCACGTACTGGCCCTCGGGGTCCTGGAAGCCCAGGTGCCAGCTGTCGCCCTGGTCGGCCCGGTAGCGGACCGAGGTGGCCTTCCACGTCTCGGGCAGGCCCTCCGGTGCGGCCACCGGGTAGGAGGCGGCGCGGCGTGCCGTGAGCAGTTCGACGCGGTAGTCGACCCGTTTGATGTCCGGAGCGTGGTCGTCGTGCGGGACGAAGAGGTAGACGACCCCGGCCGTCGCCATGATCACGATCAGGGAGAGGATCGTGCCCCGCACTGTCTTCTGCTTGCCGTTCGAACCTGCCACGCCCCTATCGTCGCAGGTGTCCGATCCGCTCATCCGTGGGGTCCCCTGCTCATACTGCCCATCCGGCGATAGAGTCGTGGCCAGAACCCTCATCCGGCCGTCGTCGTATCAGAAAGGTGCGCTCCGATGACCGAGCATCATCACTTGCCGTCCGAGCTCGATGTCCCCTCCGAGGCTCCCGACCGCAACCTCGCTCTGGAACTGGTCCGCGTGACCGAAGCCGCCGCGATGGCCGCGGGCCGCTGGGTCGGGCGCGGCGACAAGAACGGCGCCGACGGCGCCGCGGTCCGCGCCATGCGGACCCTCGTCTCCACCGTCTCGATGAACGGCGTCGTCGTCATCGGGGAGGGCGAGAAGGACGAGGCCCCGATGCTCTTCAACGGGGAGCGCGTGGGTGACGGGACCGGGCCGGAGGTCGACATCGCCGTCGACCCGATCGACGGCACCACCCTGACCGCCAAGGGCATGCCCAACGCGATCGCGGTGCTGGCCGCCGCCGAGCGCGGCGCGATGTTCGACCCGTCCGCCGTGTTCTACATGGACAAGCTGGTCACGGGGCCGGAGGCCGCCGACTTCGTCGACATCGACGCGCCGGTGTCGGTGAACATCAAGCGGGTCGCCAAGGCCAAGCGGGCCACGCCCGAGGACGTCACCGTGGTCATCCTGGACCGGCCGCGGCACGCGGGCATCATCAAGGAGATCCGGGAGACCGGCGCCCGGATCAAGCTGATCTCCGACGGCGACGTGGCCGGCTCCATCCTGGCGCTGCGCGACGGCACCGGCATCGACCTGCTGCTCGGCATCGGCGGCACCCCCGAGGGCATCATCTCGGCCTGCGCGGTGAAGTGCCTGGGCGGCACGATCCAGGGCAAGCTGTGGCCCAAGGACGACGAGGAGCGGCAGCGGGCCATCGACGCCGGGCACGACCTCGACCGGGTGCTGACCACCGAGGACCTGGTCACCGGCGAGAACGTGTTCTTCGTCGCCACCGGCATCACCGACGGCGAGCTGCTGCGCGGAGTGCGCTACCGCTCGGAGTCGGCGACGACGGACTCGATCGTGATGCGCTCCAAGTCCGGCACGGTGCGCCGGATCGACTCCGAGCACCGGCTGAGCAAGCTGCGCGCGTACAGCGCGATCGACTTCGACCGCGCGAAGTAGCCGGGAGGGCCGGCGGCTGACGGCCGGTGGCCCAGCCCGGGCGGGCCCGGCATGACGTGGGGCGCCCCCTGTGCGGAGGGGCGCCCCCTCGTCGTACGCGCCCTCGTCGTACGGGCCCTCGTCGTACGGGCGCGGCCCTGGCCGCGAAACGACGGAGCCGCGCCGAACCCACGGCCTACGGGCCCCGGGTCCACGGCCTACGGGCCGACGGACCGCGGACCCGCTCCCGGCTAACCCGCCGCCGCTATGCGGCCCGTCGCGTGGGCCACCTTCTGCAGTTCCAGGTCGCGCCGCCGCCGGCGGGCCAGGACCACGCGGCGTTCGGCGGCGGTCAGGCCGCCCCAGACGCCGTACGGCTCGGGCTGGAGCAGCGCGTGCTCGCGGCACTCGACCATCACCGGGCAGCGCGCACAGACGCGCTTCGCCGCCTCCTCGCGCGACAGCCGCGCGGCCGTGGGTTCTTTCGAGGGTGCGAAGAACAGGCCGGCCTCGTCGCGCCTGCACACCGCCTCGGTGTGCCACGGTGCGTCTTGGTCCCTGTCTCGCACCGGCGCCCGCTGGGCCGGTACGGCAGCGACCTGCAGGGACGAATGCGGCGGTTGCAGCACGGTCTACTCCTGACGACGGCTTCGCGAGCGAGAGACGATGCAGCAAGGCCTACCCGCTGTACGCGGGCCTATGCACTCGGTGGTGAACCGGCCGTTTGCTCACAGGTGCTTGCGCACATGCTTGTCGACCTTGCGCTGCACCCGGTCGAGGATGTCCGCGACAAGCTTGCCGCGCTTGGGCCGCGCCTCCACGTTGCCGAGGACGGCCCAGCCGTCGACGTAGACGACGGGGGCGTCGGGGTCGGCCGCGTCCAGCGTGTCCACCTCGAAGTTACCGAGGATGCCGCCGCCGGTGCCGCGCAGCGTCACGTTCTCCGGGACGCGGATCTGGACGTCACCGAAGACCGAGACGGCCTTGATGACGACCTGCTGGTACTCGAAGGTCGCCTCGCTGAGGTCGATCTCGACGCTGCCGAAGATCGAGTACGCGTGCAGCCTGCGCCCGGCGCGCCAGCGGCCCCTGCGGGTGGCCGCGCTGAACACCGCCACCACGTTCTCGTCGGCCTGCCGGGGTATCTCCTCCTCGGACGGGCGCCTGGGGGCGTACGAAGGGGCGGTGCGGCCCTGGTGGGCGGCGGGCAGGTCCTGGATGAAGACCTCCAGCTCACCGACCGTCTTGGCGTTCAGCACCCCCTCGACGCGCTCGGCGTGCTCGTCGGCGGTGAGGCGGCCCTCGGCGAGGGCGTCGCGCAGCATGTCGGCGATGCGGTCACGGTCGGCGTCCGAGGCGCGCAGCTCCGTGGCAGGGGGCGCGGTCTGCTTCTGAAGGTCCACGGCAGCAGCGTACCCAAACACGATAGATCGCGACACCTCTGCGGCGGAAGCCGGCGGAGCGGAAGCGGAGGGGGCGGAGGGGGCGGAGGGAACTGAGCGGGACCTCACAGACCCGCTGTCGGCGGCAGGTTCTACGCTGGTCGGTGCCCGCCAGCGTCGGCGGGCAGCCGTCCGTAGAGTGAGGAATGGGCTGAGATGCCTGAGTTCGCGTACACCGATCTGCTCCCCCAGGGTGAGGACACCACTCCGTACCGGCTGGTGACGTCCGAGGGCGTCTCCACCGTCGAGGGACCCGACGGGCGTACGTTCCTCAAGGTCGAGCCCGAGGCGTTGCGCAAGCTGGCCGAGGAGGCGATCCACGACATCCAGCACTACCTGCGCCCGGCCCACCTCGCCCAGCTCCGCCGCATCGTCGACGACCCGGAGGCCAGCGCGAACGACAAGTTCGTCGCCCTGGACCTGCTGAAGAACGCGAACATCGCCGCCGCCGGTGTGCTGCCCATGTGCCAGGACACGGGCACCGCGATCGTGATGGGCAAGCGCGGGCAGAACGTGCTGACCGCGGGCGGCGACGAGGAGGCCCTCTCGCACGGCATCTACGACGCGTACACCAAGCTCAACCTGCGCTACTCGCAGATGGCGCCGCTGACCATGTGGGAGGAGAAGAACACCGGTTCCAACCTCCCCGCCCAGATCGAGCTGTACGCCACCGACGGCGGCGCCTACAAGTTCCTGTTCATGGCCAAGGGCGGCGGCAGCGCCAACAAGTCCTTCCTCTACCAGGAGACGAAGGCCGTCCTGAACGAGTCCTCCATGATGAAGTTCCTGGAGGAGAAGATCCGTTCGCTGGGCACGGCCGCCTGCCCGCCGTACCACCTGGCGATCGTCGTCGGCGGTACGTCGGCCGAGTACGCGCTGAAGACCGCGAAGTACGCCTCCGCGCACTACCTGGACAACCTGCCCGCCGAGGGCTCCGCGCTCGGCCACGGCTTCCGGGACGAGGAGCTGGAGGAGAAGGTCTTCGAGCTGACGCAGAAGATCGGCATCGGCGCGCAGTTCGGCGGCAAGTACTTCTGCCACGACGTGCGCGTGGTGCGCCTGCCGCGGCACGGCGCGTCCTGCCCGGTCGCCATCGCCGTCTCCTGCTCGGCCGACCGCCAGGCCGTCGCCAAGATCACCGCGGAGGGTGTGTTCCTGGAGCAGCTGGAGACGGACCCGGCGCGGTTCCTGCCGGAGACGACCGACGAGCACCTGGAGTCGGACGGTGACGTCGTCGAGATCGACCTGAACCAGCCGATGGAGTCGATCCTCGCCGAGCTGACCAAGTACCCGGTCAAGACCCGTCTCTCCCTCACCGGCCCGCTGGTCGTCGCCCGCGACATCGCCCACGCGAAGATCAAGGAGCGGCTGGACGCGGGCGAGGGCATGCCGCAGTACCTCAAGGACCACCCGGTCTACTACGCCGGCCCGGCCAAGACCCCCGAGGGCTACGCCTCGGGCTCCTTCGGTCCGACCACGGCGGGCCGCATGGACTCCTACGTGGAGCAGTTCCAGGCGGCGGGCGGCTCCAAGGTGATGCTCGCCAAGGGCAACCGCAGCAAGCAGGTCACGGACGCGTGCGACACGCACGGCGGCTTCTACCTGGGCTCCATCGGCGGGCCCGCGGCGCGCCTCGCCCAGGACTGCATCAAGAAGGTCGAGGTCCTGGAGTACGAGGAGCTGGGCATGGAGGCCGTCTGGAAGATCGAGGTCGAGGACTTCCCGGCGTTCGTCGTCGTCGACGACAAGGGCAACGACTTCTTCCAGGACCCGGCCCCGCAGCCGACGTTCACGAGCATTCCGGTGCGGGGGCCCGGCCTGGGCTGACCCCGCAGCGCACGCCAGGAGCCCTCGGCGAACGCCGGGGGCTCCTCCCGTCGCGCGGACGCGCGGCGCGGGTTCAGTACGGGTGGTGGTCCGGCTTGGCCTCCCAGGCCTCGTACGCCTTCGCGCCCAGCTCCGGGTGGATCTGCTCGATGTGGATGCGGCGCTGGTCCAGGGGCTTTCGGAAGTCCTCGTACTGGAAGGCGTCGTCGAAACCGATCTTCCGCGTGGCGTCCAGGTCGCAGCCGAAGTAGACGTTGTCGATGCGCGCCCAGTAGATGGCGCTCATGCACATGGGGCAGGGTGCGCCGCTGATGTAGATCGAACAGCCCTGGAGCATCCGGGCCCGCTCCGGGACCGGGTCGGGGGAGCCCTCGGGGCGCGGCACGTATTCCAGGATGCCCTCGTTCTGGTGGTCCTCCGAGATGGTGGGGGCCTCCGGGTTGAGGAGCTGGGACGCCTTGTGGATGGTCTCTATCTCGGCATGCGCGGTCGGGTCGCCGGTCAGGAGGACACGGTTCTGGCCGCGGGCGAGAATCTCGCCGTCCCGGGTTATCACGGCGCCGAACGGGCCGCCCCAGCCGTGCTCCACCGACTCCGTGGCCAGCCGCACCGCTTCCGCCATGAACTCCTTGTGACCCATCACGACCTCCGCTCCGCGCCCGCCCCGGCATTCGGGTGTGGATTCCCCTACCCCTGATCCCGTTTTCCGCCCCCGATCCCCATTCCCGATTTCCCCCTCTTGTCTGATAAGTTCCTTTAGGATTAGGCTACTCCGCATGAGCGTCAGCGCAAACCGCGGACGTGGTGGAGCCGGAGCCACCGTCATGACCTCCCAGAAGGTCGTCCCCGGCCGCGAGGACGACTACGAACGCTGGCAGGAACGAGTGAACGGGGCCGTGCGCGACTTCGACGGCTTCGAGGGAACGGAGCTGTACCCGCCCGGTGCCGAGGACAACCAGTGGGTCGTGTTGTTCCGCTTCTCGGACGTCGGCCGGCTGAGCTCCTGGCTCGGGTCGGCGACGCGCCGCGAACTCCTGGACGAGGGCCGTGACTTGTTCGAGGAGGAGCCCGTTCAGGAAGTCCTCAGCGGAGGGCAGCCCGCTCAGGAAGCCGTGACGGCCGTGATCTCGCACAAGGTACGCCCGGGCCACGAACAGGACTTCGTGCGGTGGCAGGACAAGGTCCTCAGGACCCAGCAGAGGTTCCGGGGCTTCATGGGATCAGAACTCTTCGCGCCGGTGGAGGGAATCCAGGACCGGTGGGTCGTCGTGTTCCGGTTCGACAGCCGCGAACATCTGGAGCTGTGGCTGGAGTCGGACGTCCGCGGGAAACTCCTGGAGGAGGGGCGGGACTCCTTCGCCGACTTCGACGTACGCGAGATCGCGTCGGCCTTCAGCGGGTGGTTCCGTTTCGGCGGAGGGGAAGAGGCGGGTGTCCCCCCCAACTGGAAGCAGGCCATGTCCGTTCTCCTCGCGCTCTATCCCACCGTCATGGTGCTGAACCTCACCGTGACCGCCGCCCTCACGCATGCCAGCGTCGCGGGATTCCTCGGCCTTTTCGTCGGAAACGTACTGAGCGTGGGAATTCTGACCTGGTTTCTGATGCCCTTGGTGGTCAACCGCGGCCTGGCCTTCTGGCTGGCCCCCGACCGGCCGCGGTCGCGCCGCACCGACCTGGCGGGCGCGGCCGTCGTGCTCGCCTGCTACGCGGCACTCCTCGCGATTTTCAGCGTCACCGCATAGCGGCGCACGCGACCGGCACGAAAGCGATCGAGCATGTCCTCACGCCGAAGGATTCCGACGACCTCATGGCGTCTCCCGGCGTCTCCTTCAGAGTCGTCCACGGTATCGGCCGCCGCAACCTCGCTGCCCGAGGGCGTGGGCGGGCGCCGGGGCCCGGGGCGAGGAGTCACATGATGAGCCGCCACACGCAGGGGCGCGCCCCCGGGGGCCTGTCGGTCCGCAGGGGCGACGACGGTTACGAGGACATCCGCAGGACCATGGCGTGGAACGCCCTCACACCGGCTCGGTTCCCGGACGTCATCGTGCGCGCGACGTCGGCCGGCGATGTCGTGGAAGCGGTGCGCCTGGCCCGGTCCGAGGGACTCCGGGTCGCCGTACGGTCGGGAGGGCACAGCTGGTGCGCATCGCCCCTGCGTGACGGGGGCATGCTCATCGACGTGTCCGGGCTGCGCGCCTGCGCCGTCGACCCCGCCTCGGGGACGGCGACGGTGCAGCCCGGTGTCACGGGCCGGCAGCTCATCTCGCGGCTCGGCGGTCACGGACTCGCCTTCCCCGCCGGCCACTGCGGCTCCGTCGCCGTCGGCGGATACCTCCTCAGCGGCGGGCTCGGCTGGGACTCCGGCACCCACGGGCCGGCGTGCGCCGGTGTCGAGCGCATAGCAGCCGTGACCGCGGACGGGGAGGCGGTCACCTGCGGCGAGAGCGAGCACGCGGACCTGTTCTGGGCGGCCCGGGGAGCGGGTCCCGGCTTCTTCGCCGCGGTCACCGCCTTCCACCTCAAGCCGTACCCCCGTCCCGGCGCGATCGCCCACACCCAGTGGACCTTCCCCCTGGCAGCCGTCACGGAGGCGACGCACTGGGCCGCCGAGCTGGCCCCCGGCCTCTCCCCGAGCGTCGAGCTGGGTTTCGCCCTCGCCGCGGCGGCCCCCGGCACCGAGCCGGGCCCGCGAGTGGTGACCGTCACCGGCACCGCCTTCGCCTCGTCACGGCGGGAAGCCGAGGAGTTCCTCCGCCCGCTGCACCGCTGCCCCCTGGGCGGACGCTCCCTCTCCCGGCAACTGGACGAGCCGACGACGTACGAGGCCCTGTACGCCTCCTCCGACGCCCTGTGGCCGCCACGGCTGCGCTACGCGGCGGACACCCTGTGGTCGGACGCCGGCTTCCCCGCGCTGCTCAGCCGGCTGGCCAAGGCCCTCGACTCGGCTCCTTCGGGCAGGTCGCTGGTCATCGCACCGGTCTCGCCGGTGGGCCGGACGACGCAGGACATGGCCTTCTCGGTACTCGGCGAGAGCTACGCCGTCCCCTACGCCGTCTGGGAGGACCCCGGCCAGGACACCGCCAACACCGGCTGGCTGCGGGAAGCGATGCACCGGGTCGAACCCCTCGGAACAGGGCACTACATCGCCGAGACGGACCTCACCGCGGCACCGTCCCGCGCCCGCCGCTCCTTCACCCCGGACGCCTGGCAGCGCCTGCGGGCCGTGAGAGCGCGATACGACCCCGAAGGACTCTTCCACTCGTACCTGTCGCCGGACGACGACACGCCGTAGCCGGCGCCGCGCCCACCGTCCGAGCGCCCACGGAACCGGCCCGCGCCGCCCCGCCCCACCGCCCGCCCCCGTCCGGCTCAACGGACGGAACAACCGCATCCCCTGACGCGCTGTACCCGGTATGAGCGAATACCGCATCGAGCACGACTCCATGGGCGAGGTCCAGGTCCCCGCGCACGCCAAGTGGCGGGCCCAGACGCAGCGGGCCGTGGAGAACTTCCCCGTCTCCGGGCAGCGGATCGAGCGGGCGCACATCGAGGCGCTCGCGCGGATCAAGGGCGCCGCCGCCAAGGTCAACGCGGAACTCGGGGTGCTCGACAAAGAGGTCGCCGAGGCGATCCGGGAGGCGGCCGCGGAGGTCGCCGAGGGCAAGTGGGACGAGCACTTCCCCGTGGACGTGTTCCAGACCGGGTCGGGAACCTCGTCGAACATGAACACCAACGAGGTGCTCGCCACCCTCGCGAGCGAGCGCCTGGGCCGGGACGTGCACCCCAACGACCACGTCAACGCCTCCCAGTCCTCCAACGACGTCTTCCCCTCCTCCATCCACATCGCCGCCACCGCCGCCGTCACCCGGGACCTGATCCCGGCCCTCGAACACCTGGCGGACGCGCTCGGCCGCAAGGCCGCGGAGTTCGCGGACGTGGTGAAGTCGGGGCGGACCCACCTGATGGACGCCACGCCCGTCACCCTGGGCCAGGAGTTCGGCGGGTACGCGGCCCAGGTGCGGTACGGCGTCGAGCGGCTGCGGGCCTCCCTGCCCCGGCTGGCCGAGCTGCCGCTGGGCGGCACCGCCGTCGGCACCGGCATCAACACCCCGCCCGGCTTCCCCGCCGCCGTCATCGAGGAGGTCGCCCGCGTCACGGGGCTGCCGCTCACCGAGGCCCGCGACCACTTCGAGGCGCAGGGCGCGCGGGACGGCGTCGTGGAGACCAGCGGGCAGCTGCGGACCATCGCCGTCGGCCTGACGAAGATCGCCAACGATCTGCGGTGGATGTCCTCCGGGCCGCGCACCGGGCTCGCCGAGATCTCCCTGCCCGACCTCCAGCCCGGATCCTCGATCATGCCCGGCAAGGTCAACCCGGTCGTGCCCGAGGCCGTCCTGATGGTCGCCGCGCAGGTCGTCGGCAACGACGCCACGGTCGCCACCGCGGGCGCCGCCGGCAACTTCGAGCTGAACGTCATGCTGCCGGTCATCGCCAAGAACGTCCTGGAGTCGATCCGGCTGCTCGCCAACGTCTCCCGGCTGCTCGCCGACCGCACCGTGGACGGCATCACCGCACACCGGGAACGGGCTCGCGAGTACGCCGAGTCCTCGCCCTCCGTCGTCACGCCGCTCAACAAGTACATCGGCTACGAGGAGGCCGCGAAGGTCGCCAAGAAGGCGCTCGCCGAAAAGAAGACGATCCGTCAGGTCGTACTGGAGAGCGGGTACGTGGAGCGCGGCGACCTGACCGCCGCGCAGCTCGACGAGGCGCTGGACGTACTGCGGATGACGCGCCCCTGAAGAGGTCGGGCGCACGGGCACCGTCCGTCACGCCGACCGCAGCGGCCGATGGCCATGACACCTAATATCTGTGCATGGCAGACGACGGAGCGGTGAGAGATGTGACGGCACGCGGTGCGACGGCCCGTTGGGCGCCCGGGAGTCACGTCCTGTGGCGCTACCGGGAGAACGGCGGGCCGGGGCTCCACATCGCGCGGCCCGTGACCGTCGTGCGCGACGACGCCGACCTGCTGGCGGTGTGGCTGGCGCCCGGCACCGAGTGCGTCAGGCCCGTCCTCGCCGACGGCACGCCCGTGCACCTGGAACCGCTGGCCACCCGCTACACCAAGCCCCGTGCGGTGCAGCGGGACCGCTGGTTCGGCACGGGCGTGCTGAAGCTGGCCCGGCCCGGTGAGCCCTGGTCGGTGTGGCTGTTCTGGGAGCCGGGCTGGCGGTTCAAGAACTGGTACGTGAACCTGGAGGAGCCGCTGGCCCGTTGGGCGGGCGGCGTCGACTCCGAGGACCATTTCCTGGACATCACCGTGCAGCCGGACCGCAGCTGGGACTGGCGCGACGAGGACGAGTTCGCGCAGGCGCAGCGGGACGGTCTGGTGGACGACGCGCTGGCCGGGCGCGTGCGGGCCGCGGGCCGCCTGGCGGTGGAGGTGATCCGCGCCTGGGGGTCTCCGTTCCGTGACGACTGGCAGGACTGGCGCCCGGATCCCTCCTGGGCTGTACCGTCACTGCCACAGGACTGGGACCGTACGCCCGCGCATGTGTCCTCATGAGACCCTTGATGCGCCCCCGGACAGGAAACGTAGGATCGTCCTCCGCAAGGGCGCAGGGGGGCACGTGGCCGGCGCAACTCCCGCGGCCGGCGGAGAGTCTGACCGTATGTCACCGAGGGGCGGCAGGACGTGAGCGAGGGGTACGAGGGCACGACCCGAGCGGGGCGCATACGGCCCGCCGGTGGCACAGGAACAGCCTCTGACCACGCCGGAAATCCGTTCCTGGGGCATGTATTCCGGGTATCGGCTCTTCGGCGGGACGAACCGCGCGCCCGTCGCGCGGCCCCGGACGGATGGATGCGACACGCGTGACGGAGCAGCCGACCTCCTTCGAACGCCCCCAGCCGGGCGCCGACCGAACGGAACCCCCTGGGGCGCTTCTGCGCGCCCCCGAACCGCCTCAGGCGGCGTTACCGCTGCAGTCGCGCGCGGAGGGCGCGATCCCGCGCCCCGGTGTGCCCGGCGTGGCGGGCGAGCCCCCGGAGGCTTCCGCGCGCCCCGGCACGGCGACCGCCGCCGCCGGCCCGACCGGGCCCGCCTCCGAGCATTCCCAGCCCGCGTCGGCCGAGCCCGACGCGCACCGGCCGCGTCCCGTTCCGGAGGGCATCCCCGCCCAGCCGGACGCGGCGGCGCGGACCGCCGACGGCACGGAACCCCCGGCTTGCGGGGACCCCGCGCAGTCTCCGCAAGCCGTTCCCGCAGCGGCGGGCGGGGGTGGCGGCCGGGAGCGGCGCGCCCCGGACGGTCAGGACCGACGGACCGGGCAGGGCCTGCCGCCGGGGCGGCCACTGCCGATGCGCCGCGACGGCGACCGGCTCCGGTTCGTGGGCGCGGCGACGCGGCGCATCGCGCGCGGCATGGACCTGGACGAGATCGTCATGGGGCTGTGCCGGGCGACCGTGCCGACGTTCTCCGACGCGATCCTGGTCTATCTGCGCGAGCCGCTGCCGGTGGGCGACGAGCGGCCGGTGGGCCCGCTCGTGCTGCGGCTGCGCCGCACCGACCGGATCCCGGCCGAGCGGGACCTGGAGGCCGGGATCATGCCCGTGCCGGCGCCCGAGCAGCCGGCCGAGCTGTCCGTGGTCACCAACGAGCTGTGCGAGGTACGGCCCGGCAGCGCGCTCGGCGAGGTGCTGCGCGGGGTGCGGCCGGTGTTCACGGACACCCCGTCCGCGGGGGCCGCGCTGGCCGAACTCCTCGGCCCGGACTCGGAGCTGGCGGTGCCCGGCGGGCAGCGCACGATCCTCGCCCCGCTGCGCGGGCGGCGCCGCGTCATCGGCGCCGCGCTCTTCCTGCGCCGCCCCGACCGTCCGGCCTTCGAGGCCGACGACCTGCTGGTCGCCGCCCAGTTGGCCACGCACAGCGCGCTCGGCGTCGACAAGGCGGTGCTGTACGGGCGTGAGGCGTACATCGCCGACGAGTTGCAGCGCACCATGCTGCCGGAGACGCTGCCGCGTCCGACGGGTGTCCGGCTGGCGTCCCGCTATCTGCCCGCCGCCGAGACGGCGCGGGTGGGCGGCGACTGGTACGACGCGATCCCGCTGCCCGGCAGCCGGGTCGCCCTGGTCGTCGGCGACGTGATGGGGCACTCCATGACGTCGGCGGCGATCATGGGGCAGCTGCGGACGACCGCGCAGACGCTCGCGGGCCTGGACCTGCCGCCGCAGGAGGTGCTGCACCACCTGGACGAGCAGGCGCAGCGCCTGGGCACCGACCGCATGGCGACCTGCCTGTACGCGGTCTACGACCCGGTCTCGCACCGCATCACCATCGCCAACGCCGGTCACCCGCCGCCCGTGCTGCTGCACCTGGGCGGCCGGGCCGAGGTGCTGCGGGTGCCGCCGGGCGCGCCGATCGGCGTCGGCGGCGTCGACTTCGAGGCGGTGGAGCTGGACGCGCCGGCCGGCGGCACGCTGCTGCTGTACACCGACGGCCTGGTGGAGTCGCGGCTGCGGGACGTGTGGACCGGCATAGAGCAGTTGCGGGAGAAGCTGGCGGCGACCGCGCAGCTCACCGGCCCGGACCATCCGCCGCCGCTGGAAGCCCTGTGCGACGAGGTGCTGGACATGCTCGGCCCGGGCGACCGGGACGACGACATCGCGCTGCTCGCCGCCCGCTTCGACGGGATCGCGCCGAGCGACGTGGCGTACTGGTTCCTGGAGCCGGAGGACTCCGCGCCGTCGCGGGCCCGTCGGCTGGCCCGCCGGGCGCTGTCCCGCTGGGGCCTGGAGGAGCTGACGGACTCGGTGGAGCTGCTGGTCAGCGAGGTCGTCACCAACGCGGTGCGGTACGCCTCCCGTCCGGTGACGCTGCGGCTGCTGCGCACGGACGTGCTGCGCTGCGAGGTCGGCGACGACGTGCCGCAGCTGCCCCGGCTGCGGCAGGCGCGGGCCACGGACGAGGGTGGCCGGGGCCTGTACCTGGTGAACAAACTGGCCCGGCGCTGGGGCGCGACCCGGCTGAGCACCGGCAAGGTGGTCTGGTTCGAGCTGCACCGCGGCTGACCGTACGGCGAGGCCGGAGGCGGCGCGAGAAGGCCGGGAGGACGAGGGCGTCGCCCCGGTCCTCCCGGCCTTCTCCCGTCGTCCTCCCGGCCTTCCCCGTCGGCTACTGCCCGGGCAACCCGTCATGCGTGTGGTGCTGGTCGTTCGGGTTCAGCGGGTTCTCCACCGAGCCGCTGCTCGACGGGTCGGGCGGGGACGCCGAGTGGCTGGGCGGCGTCGACGGCGAGTGGCTCGGCGGCGGCGGGCTCGCCGAGTGGGACGGCGGCGGCGGGCTCGCGGAGTGGGACGGCGGCGTCGGCGAGTGGCTGGGCGACATCGACGGCGAGTGGCTCGGCGACTGGGTCATCGAGGGTGTCTGGCTCGGCGACTGCTTGGCCGCGCCCTGCGTAGTGTCCAGGTCGAACTTGCTGGTGTCGCCCATGACGCCGAAGGTGTACCCGGCCCAGATCTGCGCCGGGTAGCCGCCGCCGTTGATGCGGCCACTGCCAGGGATGAGTCCGGTGGCGCCGCTCATGGTGGTGTGCTTGCTGGTCTTGGGGTTCTCACCGAACAGACCGACCGAGGTGACCAGGTCCGGCGTGTAGCCGCTGAACCAGGCCGACCAGTTGTTGTCGGACGTACCGGTCTTGCCCGCCACCTGCTGGCCCTCGCGCAGCGGGTTGTCGGCCACCGACGTCTTCGCCGTCCCGTCGTCGACCACGCCGGTCAGGACCGAGGTGACCGTGTCGGCGGCCTCGCGGCTGATGACCTGGCCGCCGACGGGGTCGGCGATGGAGACCTTGCGGGTCCGGTTCTCCGCGGAGGCCACGATGCTCGGGGTGACCTTCTTGCCGTGGTTGTCGAGGGTGGCGTAGATCCCGGCCATCTCCAGCGGGCTGGCGCCCATGGAGCCGAGGGTCTGGGCGGGCACGGCCTGCATGCCCTTGGTGTCCATGCCGAGCTTGTCCGCGGTCGCCATCACCTTCTCCATGCCCACGTCGACGCCCATCTGCGCGAAGACGGAGTTGACGGACTTGTTCATGGCGGACTGGACGGTGATGTTGCCGTAGCTGACGTCGTCCTCGTTGGGCGGGGCGAAGCCGACCTTGCTGCCGTGGTCGACGACCGGGCGCTCGCTGGTGCCGTCGTAGACGGTGTTGGCGTCGATGGGCAGGCCGTCCTGCGTCTTGGCGCCCTCGTCCATGGCGGCGGCCAGGATGACCGGCTTGAACGTGGAGGCCGGCTGGAAGTCCCGCCGGGTCGCGTTGCTGATGTAGTGCTTGAAGTAGTCCTGCCCGCCGTACAGGGCGACGATCTTCCCGGTCTTCGGGTCGACGGAGACCGCGCCGGCCTGGACGTTGGCGTCGACCTTGCGCTTCTTCGGGTCGAGCTTGCCGGTGAGCTGCTTCTTGACCGACCCCTCCAGCGCGGACTGCTTCTTGCGGTCGATGTTCAGGGTGATGGTCCACCCCCGGTCGACGACCGCGGCCTCCGCCTGGGACTGCGTGATGCCCTGCTCCTGCATCAGCTGCTGTTCCAGCTGCTTGTTGGCGAGGTCGATCAGGTAGCCCTTCTGGCCCTCGCGGCCGGGCGCGCCCTTGGGGTCCTTGGGTACCGGGAACTTCATGGCCTGGCGCTTGCCGGCGTCGAGCCAGTGCTGCTTGACCATGTTGTCGAGCACGTAGTTCCAGCGGGCCTGCACCAGCCGCTTGCCGTTGGGTCCGGCCACCGCCCAGTCGTACTGGCTCGGCGCCTGGAGCAGCGCGGCGAGGTAGGCGCCCTGTTCGACGCTCAGGTGCTGCGCGTCGACGCGGTAGTAGGCCTGGGCGGCGGCCTGGATGCCGTAGGCGCCGCGGCCGTAGTAGCTGGTGTTGATGTAACCGGCGAGGATCTCGTCCTTGGTCTCGCTGCGGTCCACCTTCAGGGAGATGACCAGTTCCTTCAGCTTGCGCGTGACGGTCTGGTCCTGGGTGAGGTAGTAGTTCTTGACGTACTGCTGGGTGATCGTCGAGCCGCCCTGGGTGCCCTTGCCGGTCAGGGTGTTGAGCAGGCCGCGGGCCGTGCCCCTCAGGTCGACGCCGGAGTCGTGGTAGAAGGACTTGTTCTCGGCGGCGACGAAGGTGTGCTGGACGTCCTTGGGCACCTTGTCCAGGGACACGCTCTCGCGGTTGACCTCGCCGTCGCGGGCCAGGATGGTGCCGTCGCTGTACTTGTAGACGTTGCTCTGCCGTTCGGCGGCGGCGTTGCCCTTGGGTATGTCCACCATCATGTAGAGCACGACGAAGGCGCCGATGCCGAGCAGGCAGACGCCGAGGACGGTGCCGAGGATCTTCTTCCAGGTGAACAGGCGGCGTATGCCGCTCTTCTTCGCCTTGGCGGGCCGGGCCGCGCGCCGGGCGGCGGCCCGGCCGCCCGTGGCGCCGCCGCTCCCCGCCCCGTCCCCGATGCCGGTCGTCGGCGTCCCGGACGAGCGCCTGGGCGCCGCGCGGCGGCCACCGCGCTGTCGCGCACGTCTGTCTTCCGCTCGTCCCATGCGTCCGTTCGCTCCGCTTCCGTCTCGGATGTCTCGGCTGTCACTGGCGTACGTCGTTCAGGTCAGCTCAGAAAACTAACACCGCTCTCTGTGACAAACGGCCCGCGATCCGGGCTTTTGGGGACGTGAGAATCAGCACCCGCCCTCAAGTGAACCGACGTCCGGGAGGGTTCGGGGGTTGCTGCGAGCCGTTAAAGTGATATCACTTAGATAGGCAGAAGCTACTACGGCTGCTGCTCGCACCGACCACGAGGAACGGGGGACCTCCCATGTCCGCATCCACTCCGTCCGCGGCGGCCACGGCCGACGCACCCGAGATGCCCGCACCGCAGGTGCGGGAGTTCGCGGCGCACAGCATCAAGGGCGGGCTGGCGCTGCTGCTCGGCCTGCTCGGGCTGCTGGTCGCCGCGGCGCTGGTCGCCGCCGGCGGGGGCCTGACATCCGGCGGCGCCAAGGCCGCGCTGATCGTCGTCGGCGTCCTGGTCGGCATAGCGGCGCTGCTCGCCATGGCGGGGCTGAACATGGTGGCGCCGGGCGAGGCACGGGTCGTGCAGCTCTTCGGGCGCTACCGGGGCACCATCCGCGAGGACGGCCTGCGCTGGGTGAACCCGCTCACCTCCCGGGAGAAGATCTCCACCCGGGTCCGCAACCACGAGACCGCCGTCCTGAAGGTCAACGACGCCTACGGCAACCCGATCGAGCTGGCCGCGGTCGTGGTGTGGAAGGTCCAGGACACCGCGCAGGCCTCCTTCGAGGTGGACAACTACCTGGAGTTCGTCTCCACGCAGACCGAGGCGGCCGTGCGGCACATCGCCATCGAGTACCCCTACGACGCCCACGACGAGGGCGGCCTGTCGCTGCGCGGCAACGCCGAGGAGATCACCGAGAAGCTCGCCGTCGAACTGCACGCGCGCGTGGCGGCGGCCGGGGTGCGGATCATCGAGTCGCGCTTCACCCACCTCGCGTACGCTCCCGAGATCGCCTCCGCGATGCTCCAGCGCCAGCAGGCCGGAGCGGTCGTCGCGGCCCGGCGGGAGATCGTGGACGGCGCGGTCGGCATGGTCGAGGCGGCACTCGCCCGGATCGCCGAGCAGGACATCGTGGAACTCGACGAGGAACGGAAGGCCGCGATGGTGTCGAACCTGATGGTGGTGCTGTGCGGGGACCGGGCACCGCAGCCGGTCCTCAACACGGGAACGCTCTACCAGTGACGTCCACGACGGATCCGTCCGAGGAGGGCGAGGGGGCCGAGGGGGCCGAGGGCGTCGAGGGAGCCGGCGGGGCCGCTCCCCGGCGCCGGCCGCAGCAGCGCAAGCAGGTGCTGCTGCGGCTGGACCCGTCGGTCTACGACGCGCTCGCGCGCTGGGCGTCGGACGAACTGCGCTCGGCCAACGCCCAGATCGAGTTCCTGCTGCGCCGCGCCCTCGCCGAAGCGGGCCGCCTGCCCGGCGAGACGGGCCCCCTCCCGCGCCGCGGCCGGCCCCCGCGGGGCACTCCGCCGAGGCCGCGGTAGCCACCATCGCCACCCCCCGACGCCCCCGCCGCCACCTCCGGCCGACGCGGTCGCACTGCCGGCCGAAGCGGCGGCGGAGGCGGGGGCGAAAGGCCGCCCCCGCCCGTAGCGGAACCGTGACAATCCCCTCCCACCTGCGAAGTCACCCTCACTGCTGACACCGGGCCAGCCACTGCACACCGGGCGTATACATCGTGCGTATACACGGTGTGTAGAGTGCTCCGCATGTCCATCGGTCACACCCTCCTGGGGCTCCTGGAGTCCGGGCCGCGCCACGGCTACGACCTCAAGCGCGCCTTCGACGAGACGTTCGGTCACGACCGGCCGCTGCACTACGGCCAGGTCTACTCGACGATGTCGCGGCTGCTGAAGAACGGTCTCGTCGAAGTCGACGGCATCGAGGCCGGCGGCGGCCCCGAACGCAAGCGCTACGCCATCACCGAAGCCGGCATCACGGATGTCGAGCAGTGGCTGGCCACGCCCGAGAAGCCCGAGCCGTACCTCCAGTCGACCCTCTACACCAAGGTCGTCCTGGCCCTGCTCACCCGGCGCGACGCCGCCGACGTCCTGGACACGCAGCGCGCCGAGCACCTGCGCAGCATGCGGATCCTGACCGACCGCAAGCGCAAGGGCGACCTGGCCGACCAGCTGATCTGCGACCACGCCCTGTTCCACCTTGAGGCCGACCTGCGGTGGCTCGAACTCACCGCCGCGCGCCTCGACAAACTCCGTGAGGCGGTGACCCGGTGACTCCTCCCCCCGGCTCCCTGTTGTCGGCCGAGAACCTGCGCAAGGACTACGGCCCCACCACCGCGCTGGACGGCGCCGAGTTCTCCATCCACCCCGGCGAGGTCGTCGCCGTGATGGGCCCCTCCGGCTCCGGCAAGTCCACGCTGCTGCACTGCCTCGCCGGGATCGTCACCCCGGACTCCGGCTCGATCCTCTACGACGGCCGTGAACTGTCCACCATGTCCGACGGCCAGCGCAGCGCGCTGCGGCGCTCCGAGTTCGGGTTCGTCTTCCAGTTCGGCCAGCTCGTGCCCGAGCTGACCTGCGTGGAGAACGTCGCCCTGCCGCTGCGGCTGAACGGCACCCCGCGCAAGGAGGCCGAGCGCACCGCGCTGACCTGGATGAGCCGGCTGGAGGTCGACGACCTCGGCAAGAAGCGGCCCGGCGAGGTCTCCGGCGGTCAGGGGCAGCGCGTCGCGGTCGCCCGCTCGCTGGTCACCAGCCCTCGGGTGCTCTTCGCCGACGAGCCGACCGGCGCGCTCGACTCGCTCAACGGCGAACGCGTGATGGAACTGCTCACCGAGGCCGCCCGCTCCACCAACGCCGCCGTGGTGCTGGTCACGCACGAGGCGCGGGTGGCCGCGTACTCCGACCGCGAGATCGTCGTCCGCGACGGCAAGTCCCGGGACATGGAGCGCATCGTATGAGTGTCCACCCGCCGCCCGCCGTCGCCCGGCCCGAGGCGCCGCCCGCCGCATCCTTCCTCCACAGGTGGACGAGCGACCTGCGCATGGGCGCCAAGTTCGCCTTCACCGGCGGGCGCGAGGGCTGGACCCGGGTCCTGCTGACGGCCGTCGGCGTCGGGCTCGGCGTGGCGCTGCTGCTGCTGACGACCGCGATCCCGAGCGCGCTGTCGGTACGGCACGAACGCGAGAAGGCCCGCTCCGACTACACGTACAGCCAGAAGACCAAGCCCAAGGCCGACAACACGTTCGTGATCTCCGACATCAACTCGGAGTACGGCGAGAAGGAGATCCGCGGGCGGCTGGTGGAACCCGAGGGGCCGCGCGCGCCGGCCCCGCCCGGCCTGAGCAGCTACCCGGCGCCGGGTGACATGGTGGTCTCCCCCGCGCTGAAGAAGCTGCTCGCCTCCGACGACGGCAAGCTGCTGCGCGAGCGGCTGCCCTACCGGATCACCGGGACGATCGGCGAGAGCGGGCTCATCGGCTCGCAGGAACTCGCCTACTACGCCGGCGCCGAGGGCCTGGCTCCCCACATCAACGGCTGGCAGACGGCCCGGATCAGTGAGTACGGCTCCCCGAACCCGGTGCCCGAGCGCCAGGACCCGGTCCTGATCCTGCTGGTGCTGGTCGTCTTCGTGGTGCTGCTGATGCCGGTGGCCGTGTTCATCACGGCGGCCGTGCGCTTCGGCGGCGAGCGGCGCGACCGCAGGCTTGCCGCACTGCGGCTGGTCGGCTCGGACAGCCGGATGACCCGGCGGATCGCGGCGGGCGAGGCCCTGGCGGGCTCGTTGCTCGGGCTGGTCTTCGGCGCGGTCTTCTTCCTGCTCGGCCGCGAGCTCGCGGGGTCGCTGGAGGTCGTCGGCATCAGCGTGTTCCCCAGCTACCTCAACCCCTCGCCCGTGCTGGCCGCGCTGGTCGCGATCGCCGTCCCGACGGCGGCGGTGCTGGTGACCCTGCTCGCGCTGCGCGGGGTGGTCATCGAGCCGCTGGGCGTGGTCCGCACGGCCAAGCCCAGCCGGCGCCGCCTGTGGTGGCGGCTGCTGCTGCCGGTGGCCGGTCTGGCGCTGCTCGCCCCGATGATCGGCAAGGGACGCAACGACGGCGACTTCAACCAGTACATGGTCTCCGGCGGTGTCATCCTGCTGCTGATCGGCGTGACCGCGCTGCTGCCGTGGATCGTGGAGGCGGTCGTCGCCCGGCTGGGCCGCGGCTCGGTCTCCTGGCAGCTGGCCGTACGACGGCTCCAGTTGAGCAGCGGCACCGCCGCCCGCACGGTGAACGGCATCTCGGTCGCGGTGGCCGGTGCGATCGCCCTGCAGATGCTCTTCGCGGGGGTCGAGAGCGACTACACCAAGGCGTCGAAGAACGACCTCGGCCGGGCGCAGGTCCAGGTGCAGCTCTCGCACGGGGTCGCGATCGACCCGGCCCTCGCGAAGTTCAGGAAGACGCAAGGGGTGCGCAAGGCCGTCGGGCTGGCCAACGCCAACGTCGGCAGCACGACGCACAACTCGCCCGACGGCCCCAAGCAGAGTTCCGAGGTGACCATCGGCGACTGCGCGGCGCTGCGCGAGGTGGCGGCCCTGCCCTCCTGCCGTGACGGCGACGCCTTCGCAGTCCAGGGCGCCGACTACGACTCGGACACCCCGGCCCTGGCCAAGCCCGGCAAGAAGCTGTACCTGGACACCTCCCAGGGGATGGAACCCGCCCACGAGGTGCGGTGGACGGTGCCGCGCGACCTGAGGAAGGTCCGCGCCATCACGGACCCCACCGGTATGGAGCACGGCGGCTTCCTGCTGACGCGGGGCGCGATGCCGGCCGCGGCCGGACAGCCCGCCGCCCAGGTCTACCTCTCGATCGACGAATCCGTGGCGGACGTGCACGAGTACGTGCGCAACACCGCCGCGGCCGTGGACCCGTTCGCGGACGTGACGGTCTGGACACGCAGTGAGCAGTCCAAGAAGTTCTCGTCCATCCGCACCGGACTGCTGGTCGGCGCGGTCTGCGTGCTGGCGCTGATCGGCGCGAGCCTGCTCGTCTCCCAGCTGGAGCAGTTGCGCGAACGCCGCAAGCTGCTGTCGGCGCTGGTCGCCTTCGGCACCCGGCGGCGCACGCTGAGCCTGTCGGTGCTGTGGCAGACGGCGGTTCCGATCACCCTCGGGCTGCTGCTGTCGCTGGCCGTGGGCCTGACGCTGGGCGCGGTACTGCTGAGGATGACGGGCACGGCGGTGGGCATCGACTGGCCGAGCGTGCTGACCATGACCGGCATGGGCGCGGGCATCGCCCTCGCGGTCGCCGTGCTCAGCCTGCCTCCGCTGCTGCGCATGATGCGCCCGGAGGGCCTGCGCACGGAGTGACGTCCGGCCGGTCCCCGATCGCTCCGGGCCCCTTCCTCTCCCGTGCGGGAGGGGAAGGGGCCCGGACGCGTCCCGCGAGCGTTGCCGCGCCGCGGGGACCGGCCCCTCGGGTGCCCCGGCCGGCGCCGCCGGTTCAGGCGTCGGCGGCGAGGACGCGCACGGGCAGGGCCCGCAGGTCGGTGCGCAGGGCGGCTGCCAGTTGGCGGTACTCCGCGCCGCGGGCCGCGCCGGTGCGCATGGCGAGGGCGATGCGGCGGGCCGGGGCCGGATCGGCGAAGTAGCCGGTGAGGAGCTGGTTGCTGCGGGAGATCTCCACCTTGAGGGCCGTGCGCGGCAGCAGTGTGCAGCCGAGGCCGCCCGCGACGAGCTGGATGAGGGTGGACAGTCCGGCGGCGGTGGTGGTCACCGGGGCGTCCTCGCGCCCGGCCTCGCGGCAGATGTCCAGGGCCTGGTCCCGCAGGCAGTGTCCCTCGTCGAGGAGCAGCAGGTTCAGCTCCTTCAGCGCCTCGCGCGGTATGCCCTCCCGGCCGCCGAGCCGGTGGTCGAGCGGCGTGACGAGCACGAAGTCCTCGTCGAAGAGCGGGAGTTCGGTGACGCCGGGCACACCGAGCGGCACAGCGAGCAGCAGCAGGTCGAGCCGCCCGCCGGACAGCCCCTCCAGCAGGCTCGCGGTCTGCTCCTCGTGGACCTGGAGGTCGAGGTCGGGGTAGCGCTCGTGGACGAGGCGCAGGACCGTGGGCAGCAGGTACGGCGCGACGGTGGGGATGACGCCGAGCCGCAGGACGCCGGTGAAGGGCGCCCGGACCGCCTCGGCGTCCTCGATCAGGGCGCCGACCTCGTCGAGCACCGCCTTGGCCCGTACGGCCAGACGCTCGCCCGCGGGCGAGAGCAGCACCTTGCGCGTCGTACGCTCGACGAGCGTGACGCCGAGGGTCTCCTCCAGGGCGGAGACGGCGCCGGAGAGCGCGGGCTGGCTCATGCCGATCGCGGCGGCGGCGTCCCGGAAGTGCAGGTGCTCGGCGACGGCCGCGAAGGCGCGGAGCTGGGAGAGGCTGGGCAGGGTCCGGCGCCTCGCGGCATTACCGACGGTCACTGATAACTACCTCCGATCAACACGACCGAGTGTAGCTATTTCCGTAATCAATTGACTCTGTGCCAACATCATCAAGGTCCAACCCATGGGAAACACGGGCAAAGCCGGTGTTTCTTCGCTGCAAGGAGAGCGTGTGCTCACTGTCGGTGACAAGTTCCCCGAGTTCGAACTGACCGCCTGCGTCTCGCTGGAGAAGGGCAAGGAGTTCGAGAAGATCGACCACAAGACCTACGAGGGCAAGTGGAAGGTGATCTTCGCTTGGCCCAAGGACTTCACCTTCGTGTGCCCGACCGAGATCGCGGCCTTCGGCAAGCTGAACGACGAGTTCGCCGACCGCGACGCCCAGGTCCTGGGCTTCTCCGGTGACTCGGAGTTCGTCCACCACGCCTGGCGCAAGGACCACCCGGACCTGCTCGAGCTGCCCTTCCCGATGATGGCCGACTCCAAGCACGAGCTGATGCGCGAGCTGGGCATCGAGGACGAGGACGGCTTCGCCAAGCGCGCGGTCTTCGTCGTCGACCAGAACAACGAGATCCAGTTCTCCATGGTGACGGCGGGCTCGGTCGGCCGTAACCCCAAGGAGGTCCTGCGGGTCCTGGACGCGCTCCAGACGGACGAGCTGTGCCCGTGCAACTGGAGCAAGGGCGACGAGACCCTCGACCCGGTCGCGCTGCTGGCTGGTGAGTGAGGCATGTCCCTCGACTCCCTGAAGGCCGCCGTCCCGGACTACGCCAAGGACCTCAAGCTCAACCTGGGCTCGGTCATCGGCAACAGCGACCTGCCGGCGCAGCAGCTGTGGGGCACGGTGCTGGCCACGGCCATCGCCTCCCGTTCGCCGATCGTCCTGCGTGAGCTGGAGCCGGAGGCCAAGGCGAACCTCTCGCCGGAGGCGTACACCGCGGCCAAGTCCGCGGCCGCGATCATGGCGATGAACAACGTCTTCTACCGCACCCGGCACCTGCTGTCGGACCACGAGTACGGCACCCTGCGCGCCGGCCTGCGGATGAACGTCATCGGCAACCCCGGCGTCGACAAGACCGACTTCGAGCTGTGGTCCTTCGCGGTCTCGGCCATCAACGGCTGCGGCATGTGCCTGGACTCGCACGAGCAGGTCCTGCGCAAGGCGGGCGTCGAGCGCGAGGTCGTCCAGGAAGCCTTCAAGATCGCCTCGGTGATCCAGGCCGTCGGCGTGACGCTGGAGGCGGAGGCCGTCCTCGCGGAGTGACTCCGCGGCGACAACTCGCCGAAAGGGCTCCACCCTCTGTCCGGGTGGAGCCTTCGACGTTCCGGCGCCGCCGTCGCCGGGGGGCGGCGGGAGCTGGGCGCGCAGCCGCGGGACGCAGGGCCGCGAGGCGCGGGGCCGCGGGGCGGCCGGCGCTTCGACACGCGCACGCGGCGCCCTCCGCGCCCGGCTACTGCTCCTCGGCGAGGGCCGGCGTCTGCTGGGCCGGGCCGTCCGGCGG
>NZ_JBHJUW010000033.1:49384-73074 GCF_042268205.1 Streptomyces sp. NPDC056160 | reverse complement strand
CGGCCGGCGCCGGCGCCGCGTCCGCCGGCCGCGCGGCCGGCGCCGTGGCGCCCGCGGGCTGCTTCGCCTGGCGCAACGCGGCCTCCCGGGCGTACTGGCGCAGGTAGCCCACGACGGTGTTGGTCACCGCCACCAGCGGCACGGCCACCACGGCCCCGCCGATCCCCGCGATCATGCCGCCCGCCGCGACCGACAGGACCACCGCCAGCGGGTGCACCCGCACCGCGCGGCCGAGGATGAACGGCTGGAGGACGTGCCCCTCGATCTGCTGGACGGCGAGCACGACGACGAGGGTCATCACGGCGGTGAACACGCCCTGGGTGACCAGCGCGACCACCACGGCCAGCGCGCCCGACACGACGGCGCCCACCAGCGGGACGAAGGCGAACAGGAAGATGAAGACGGCCAGCGGCACCGCCATCGGGACGTTCAGGAAGTAGATCCCGAGCCCGATGAAGATCGCGTCGATCATCGCCACGATCACCGTGCCGCGCACGTACGCCGTCAGGGTGCGCCAGGCGCGCGGGCCGGCCCCGGCCACGCCCGGGCGGGCCGCCGCCGGCACCAGCTTCAGCGTCCACTCCCAGATCCGCCGCCCGTCGTAGAGCAGGAACAGCGTCGAGAACATGGTCAGCAGGATCCCGGTCAGGGCCTCCACGATGACCGTGACGCCTTCGAGGCCGGCGGACGTTATCTGGTCGGTGTTCGCGCCGATGGCCTCCCTGAGGCTCTTGGCGATCTGGTTGATCTGCTTGTCGGTGACGTGGAAGGGGCTGTTCAACAGCCACTTGCGCAGGTCGTCGATGCCGGCCTGGATCTGGTTGGAGAGGTTGTCGATGTTCTCCATGACCTGCCAGGTCACGAACCACCCGATCAGGCCCATGATGACGAAGCCGAGGATCGCGGTGAGCGCGGTGGCCGGTCCGCGCGGCAGGCCGTAGCGGCGCAGGCGGGCCACTGTGGGCTGGAGCAGGGCGGTGATGAGCAGCGCGGCGACGAAGGCCAGCACCACCAGTTGCACGGCGCTGATGACCCGCATCAGCACCCAGACGGTGCCGGCGAGGACGAGCACCCGCCAGCCGGCCTCCGCCGCCACCCGCACACCCCAGGGCACGGCCTGGGCGGGGTCGGGGCGGGCGGGGACGACCGTCACGTGTTCCGCGGGCACCACGACGTCCGCGGCCGGCTCGTGTTCGTGCCCGGTGTGCTCCTTCTCCACCTCGGCACGGCGCTCGTCCAACCGCTCACCCATCTCGGTCAGTCCGGCGCCGACACGGCCGAGCCACCCTGGAACTCGCGACATGATCCGTCCTCTTCCCCCGTCTCTGACCACCACGCCCCCTGGAGCCGTTCCGACAGACGCTACAGGGCAAAAGCCCCTCCCCCTAGGACGGGGAGGGGCTGTGCGAGGTTGAGCACGGCGGCGCGGCTCAGTAGTTGTGGTTCACCTGCCAGTACGACCAGGCGTCGCACGGGCTGCCGTAGCGGACGTTCATGTAGTTGAGGCCCCACTTGATCTGGGTGGCCGGGTTGGTCCGCCAGTCGGCGCCCGCGGAGGACATCTTGCCCGCCGGCAGCGCCTGGACGAGGCCGTAGGCGCCCGAGGAGGGGTTGACCGCCTGGTAGTTCCAGGTGGACTCGTGGTTCACGATGTTGCTGAAGCACTGGAACTGGCCGCTCGGCACGATCTGCCGGGCGATCGCCTGCACCTGGGCCGTGGTGTAGGAGCCCTGGACGGGGAAGGAGGAGGCGTCCCGGGTGCTGCGGGTGGTCGACTTCTTCAGCTCCTCCCGCTCCTTGGCCTCCTTGGCCGCCTTCTCGGCGGCCGCCTTCTTGGCGATGGCGGTCTCGGCGGCTGCCTTGCGGGCCGCCTCCTCGGCGTCCTTCTTCGCGCTCGCGTCGGCGGCGATCGCCTGGGCGTCGGCCTGCTGCGTGAGGGACGCGGTCTGCACCGGGGCCTGCTGGCCCACCGGGATGTCCGCGAGGAGTGTGGCGTCGGCTGCCGTCGCTTCGGCGTCGTTGTTCTGCGCGGTGCTGCCCGAGGCAACTCCGACGACGCTTCCGACGGCGGTGACCGCGGTGGCCGATGCCACTGCGAGTCCCCGGACCGAGATCCGGCTCACACGGTTTCCTTCCAGCATCGCCCGCTTCGGTGACCCTGACGGACGCGATCGTGCCCCTGGCACTGGCCTCCCAACTGCGGGTCACGGAGGCGCGGGCCCGGTGGACAACTCCCGTCACGGGAGTGCCGCGTGTGCTTCGGGCGGCATACGACGACGTTATGGAGTTGACGGTGGTGCTCGTGTGGCGCCGTACCTCAAGGGGCACAGCTGTGTCGTATGCGGGGCCTGACAGGAGTGAGACTTTGCCGTAACCCGACGCCGCAAGGCAATTCCGAGTTGCGTGTGAAAGCTCACACCCCGTTCGGCCCACGGGATTTCGGGAAAGAGCCGCGCACGACGGCGCCGCCCGGCTAGGCTCTCGGCCTTTGCCGGACGGCGCCGACTCCCGCACAACTGCCCGAAAACGGGGCAGGCGTGCGAACGGGTGTCAGATGTGTCCGTCCTCCAGCATCTCGGTCACCAGGGCGGCGATCTGCGACCGTTCGGACCGGGTCAGCGTCACGTGCGCGAAGAGCGGATGCCCCTTCAGCTTCTCCACGACGGCGACCACACCGTCGTAGCGGCCGACCCGTAGGTTGTCCCGCTGCGCCACGTCGTGGGTGAGCACCACGCGCGAATCGGCGCCGATCCGCGAGAGCACCGTCAGGAGGACGTTGCGCTCGAGGGACTGCGCCTCGTCCACGATGACGAACGCGTCGTGCAGCGAACGGCCGCGGATGTGGGTGAGCGGCAGCACCTCCAGCATCCCGCGCGCGGTGACCTCCTCGATGACCTCGCGGGAGGTGACCGCCGACAGCGTGTCGAAGACGGCCTGCGCCCAGGGGCTCATCTTCTCCGCCTCGGTGCCCGGCAGATAGCCCAGTTCCTGCCCGCCGACCGCGTACAGCGGGCGGAAGACCATCACCTTCTGGTGCTGACGGCGCTCCAGGACCGCCTCCAGGCCCGCGCACAGCGCCAGCGCCGACTTGCCGGTGCCGGCCCGGCCGCCCATCGACACGATCCCGATGTCCGGGTCGAGGAGCAGGTCGAGCGCGATCCGCTGCTCGGCGCTGCGGCCCTTGATACCGAAGGCCTCCCGGTCCCCGCGCACCAGCCGGACGGCCCCCTCGGGGGTGACCCGGCCGAGCGCCTTGCCGCGCTCCGAATGGATCGTCAGGCCTGTGTGCACGGGCAGCGCGGCGGCCTCGGGGACGTCGACGTGCCCCTCCTCGAAGAGGATGTCCACCTGCTCGGCGGGCAGGGTCAGTTCGGACATCCCGGTCCAGCCGGAGGCGTCGGTGATGGCGAGTTCCGCACGGTACTCCTCGGCGAGGAGGCCCACGGAGGAGGCCTTGATCCGCAGCGGCAGGTCCTTGGAGACGACGGTGACGTCGTACCCCTCGGCCTGCAGGTTGCGGGCGACCGCGAGGATGCGCGAGTCGTTGTCCCCCAGGCGGTAGCCGGTGGGCAGCACGCTGGGGTCCGAGTGGTTCAGCTCGACCCGGACCGTCCCGCCGAGGTCCCCGATCGGGATGGGGGCGTCGAGGCGACCGTGCCGGACCCGGTAGTCGTCCAGCAGACGCAGGGCCTGCCGAGCGAAGTAGCCGAGTTCGGGATGGTGCCGCTTGGCCTCCAGTTCCGTGACCACGACGATGGGGAGCACGACTTCGTGCTCGTCGAAGCGGGTCAGGGCGTTCGGGTCCGCCAGCAGGACGCTGGTGTCGAGAACGTAGGTGCGCCGGTCTGGCTTGTGGCGCTTTGTGCTGGTCACCACGGAAGGACGTACCCCCTCGGATGAGGTCGGGGAGCGACGAGGTGGATGCCGGGCCGGGAGGGTGGGGGCATCGGGGCCGGTGGCCGGCCGCGATGTGCGGGCCGGCGACCGGCCCTCCACGTCTTCGTCCGCACAGTGACCGCACGATCGGGCTGGTGCAACGGGCCTCCCGGGCGGACGGCCCCGAGCCGCCCGCTGAGATCCGACACCCGTGGTTCGGGTGTCGACCTGTCTGGTCTTATGCCCTCGAACATGCACCGCCATGCAGAAGCGGGCCGCCGCGCGCGGATGAACTCCTCGTGAAGAGGGGTACGGGCCCTGCGGCAGGGCGCTCCGTCAGCCTCCGTAGCGGCGGTGGCGGGCCGCGTAGTCGCGCAGCGCGCGCAGGAAGTCGACCTTGCGGAAGGCCGGCCAGAAGACCTCGCAGAAGTAGTACTCCGAGTGGGCGGTCTGCCAGAGCATGAACCCGGACAGCCGCTGCTCTCCGCTGGTGCGGATCACGAGGTCGGGGTCGGGCTGGGCCCGGGTGTAGAGGTGCCGGCCGATCATCTCGACGTCGACGGCCTCGGCGAGGTCCTCCAGGGAGGTGCCCTTCTCCCGCGCGTCGAAGAGCATGGAGCGCACGGCGTCGGCGATCTCCTGCCGGCCGCCGTAGCCGATGGCGACGTTGACCACTATTCCGTCGACGTCGGCGGTGGCCTCCTCGGCCTCCTTGAGGACGGCCTGCATGCCGGCGGGGAGCAGGTCCATGGTGCCGACGTGGTGGACGCGCCAGCGGCCGTCGGCGGCCAGGGAGCGCACGACGTCCTCGATGATGCCGAGCAGCGGGACCAGCTCGTCCTGGGGGCGGTCGAAGTTGTCCGTGGACAGCAGCCAGAGGGTGACGACCTCGACGTCCGTCTCGGTGCACCAGCCGAGGAACTCCTCGATCTTGTCGGCACCGGCCCGGTGTCCATGCTCGGTGGTGGAACCCGAGGCCTTCGCCCAGCGGCGGTTGCCGTCCATGATGACGCCGATGTGCTTGGGCACCTGAGCGTGGTCCAGGTGGCCTTCCACCCGGCGCGCGTACAGCCTGACCAGCAGGCTGCGCAGCTTGTCGCGCAGGTTCACGTGTTCGTCAGCCCCTCCGTATGGATCGGACAGGCGCGGCCGGGGGCGTTCCCTGTCCGTGCGGCGGCCTCGTCCGTATGGCGGTCCCGGGGCGAAGCCTACCCCCGGCACCCCCGGGGTTCCCCACGGGCGACCACGCGCGCCCGGCGCCAGGGGAGCCGGCCCGGGCGGCGCGAAAGAAAAAACGGGCCGGTCCGTGGGGGGGAGACGGACCGGCCCGAGGGGGGGTTTCCACCATAACCCTTCGTAAGTGATGCTGCGTGCATCAGCGCGCCACAACTACTCTCCGGAATCATCCGGCGACGCCTCGACGCGTCCAGAACCCGGCATTCCGCGCCCGATCATGGCCGGATCACAGCGAATTCACAGGGAAATCCGACCGAATGTGATGGGATCCGCAGGGATTGCGCCATCTGAGGGGCGCGCGGCGAGTTGTCCACGCATACCTCTCCCGGGGGACCCGGCCGTTCACACCCGCTTGACGCCGAAGAGCCCGGCACCGGCCGCGACCGGGCGGGGCTGAGCCGCCGCCAGCAGGGCCTCGGCGCCGCGCAGCCCCCTCCACTGCGCGATGCCACCCGCGCAGCTTTGCTCACGCGAATTTCGTTGGTCTGAACTTACGCCAGACGGGTCAGCGACGGGAGAGGCTGACGATAACGATGTGGCAACCGTGTCGGTCATGCGCGCGTCATCCGCCCCATACGCCCAGCCCCCATACGTCCGTCACAACCCGCCCCGCACCCCCTCACGCACGTCATGAGCCCGTCATCGCGGCTTGCGGGCCTCGAAAAGATGGCGGGTGCTGTGCGCCACGAACGGGCCGTCGGCCGCGATCCGCTCGTGCAGCTCCCGCAGCCGGGGCCGGTACGCCTCGACCGTGAAGCCGGGGACCATCCAGACCACCTTGCGCAGGAAGTGCACGACGGCCGCGACGTCGTGGAACTCCATGCGCAGCCGCTCGGCACGCAGGCCGACCACGTCGAGACCGGCCGCCTCCGCGTCCGCCCGCTCCCGCCCGGGGTCACGGGCACCGCGGGTCTCCTCCGGCTGCGGGCCGAGGAAGTACTCGACGAGTTCGAAGACGCTGCTCGGCCCGACGTGCTGGGCGAAGTACGTGCCGCCCGGGCGGAGCACACGGGCGATCTCCGTCCAGTTCGGGCGGACCGGATGCCTGCTGACGACGAGGTCGAAGGCCCCCTCGGCGAACGGCAGCGGAGCGTCCTCCTCCGAGGCGACGACCACGACACCGCGCGGACGCAGCAGTTCGCCGGCCTTGGCCACGTTGGGCGGCCATCCCTCCGTGGCGGCGAGGAGCGCGGGGACGCGGGCGGCCCGCCCGAGCGCGAAGTCGAACACCTCGCCTCCCCCGGTCTGCACGTCGAGCACGGCCTCCGCACCGGCGAGCCGGCCCGCCATCGACACGGCGTACTGCCAGGAGGGCCGGGCCTCGGTGGCCCGCCCCGCGAACCACGAGAAGTCCCATCCCTCGGTGGGCACGGCAGCCCCTTCGGCCAGGAGGTCCTCGAACGAGCGGTGCTGATGGTCTGCCATACCGGCGATTTTTGCAGGTGGACGGGTGTGCCGCTGCTCGTTTTCCGGTGCGGGGCGGGCTGGGGCGCGTGGCGGGCCCTTCGCGGGCGGGGGGTAGTGGGTGGTTCGGGGCCGGGGGGGTGGCCGGGCAGCCGGTGGCCGGTGGGGGCCGGTGGATGGAACGGAGGGCCGGTGGGTGGAACGGGGGCCGTGGGGGGCGCGGGTGGGGGTCGGTGCTCGGGCAACCGGTGGCCGGTGGGGGGCCGGTGGATGGAACGGAGGGCCGGGAGGGGCGGGGTGGCGGTGGGCGGTGCCTGGTCGTTGTCAGGAGACCAGCGGGCGGACCTGCTGGGCGGTGAAGCGGAGGAAACCCTCCGGGTCCGGTTCGTCGGCCGTCGGCTGGAGGACGACCGTGTCCGCACCCGCGTCGGCAAGCGCCTCGACGGCCTTCGCCACGGCCGGCGCGTCACCGGCGACCCCCAGGTCAGGCACGGCGGACAGCCCCTCTGCGGCCAGCTCGGCACGCAGCCGGCGCTCGGCGTCGGGCCCGGTGGCGGTGAGGAGGTAGACGACGACGCGGTGCGTGCCCTCGCGGCCGGCCGCCCGCCGTCCCTCGTCGATGAGCCCGCGCGCCCGGCGGACGCCCTCCGGGGAGGTGGCGATGGTCAGGATCGTGCCGTCGGCCGCCTCACCGGACAGGCGCAGCGTGCGCGGCCCGGTGGCACCGGCGAGGACCGGGACGTCGCTCCCCGCGGGCGGGGGCCAGTCCAGGGCCACGTCGGTCAGCCGGACGTACCGGCCCCGCGTGGTGACCCGCTCACCGCCCAGCAGGGCGCGCAACGCCTCCAGATGCTCGCGCAGCAGGGTCAGCGGGGACCCGGCCCGTGCCCCGACCTGCCCCATCCAGTCCTGTACGCCGTGCCCGACGCCGAGGATCGCGCGGCCCGGGAAGAACCGGTGCAGGGTGGCGGCCTCCATGGCGGTGACGGCGACGTTGCGCAGCGGGACGGGCAGCAGGCCGACGCCGACCCGAAGCCGTTCGGTCCAGGCGAGTGCGGCGGCGGCCGAGGAGATCCCGCCCTCCAGGAAGCAGTCCTCCCACAGCCACAGCTCCTCAAGACCCACGTCGTCGGCGAGGCGGGCGATCGCACGCAGCCGCTCGGGCGGCAGTTGGGGGCGGAAGACAGCGCCGAGTCCGGTCATGCGGGCTTCCTCCCCACGCAACACCCGCCTCATGCCACGGCGGCCGCACCCAGCAGCACTCCCGTGAACGCACCGCCGAGCATGAACGGCCCCAGCGGCATCGTCGCCCCGCGCCCCGCCCGCCGCAGCACGACCAGCCCCAGCCCGTACACGGCACCGTAGAACAGCCCGGCGAAACCGCCCACGACGAGCACCGGCCAGCCGTACCAGCCGAGGACCGCGCCCAGCGCCAGCGCCAGTTTGACGTCGCCGAAGCCCATGCCGGACGGGTTGACGAGGAAGAGAACGAAGTAGCAGGCGCCCAGGACGAGAGCACCGAGCAGTGCCCGCGGCCAGGACCCGGCGGCCGCGGGCACGAGGGCGGCGGCGCCCAGCAGCGTCGCAGTCACGGCGGCGAGCGGCAGGGTCAGCACGTCCGGGAGGCGGTGCACCCGGTGGTCGACGAGGGCGAGCAGCACCCCGACCGGTGCCACGAGCAGCCAGACCGCCGCCTCCGGGCGCGGCCCGCCGACGGCGGCGGCCAGTGCGGCGCAGGCGAGTGCGGTGACGGTGGCGGCGAGGGGGGTGCTCGGCCCGTACGCCGCGCAGTGCGGCGCCACGGCGGGGGGTTCGCGGGTCACGGAGGCGGCCGGGACGGCAGGGGTACGGTCGCGCTTCGCGGTGGCGGCGGCGCAGCGCGCCCGGCCCACCCAGCCGCCGAACGGCCCGGTGATGGCGTGTCCGCCCGGACACTCCGCCCGCCACGGCTCGCCGGCGTCCACCGACAACCGGTGCGCGGCCCGGGGCACCAGCAGCCCGGCGCCCGCACCCCAGAGGGCGGCGACGACGATCAGGAGGACGCGCACGCGGGGACCTTAGCCGGACGGGTCGGCGGCCGCATGGGCCTGTGGACCCAGGCCGGGCCCAGGTGGGGACCGGAGCGGGCCCAGGGCGGCACCATGGCAGGCGTACTCCCCTGCGGATACGGTCGATCGGGAACTTTCGCGGCGGAGCGGGAAGGCGGCCCCGGCATGGCAGGACGCTGGCGGGACGGGCGGGGCGAGCTGGTCGTGCACGGTGACGGGAGCGGTAAGGACAGGCAGGGCGGGGGGCCGGCCGGGGTGACGGTCCCCCTCGAACTGGCGACGTCCTACCGGGCCCGTACGCGGGGGCTGCTCGGTCGCGACGCGGTCGACGGCGCGATCCTGCTCTCCCCCGCGGGCAGCATCCACACGTTCGGCATGCGCATCCCCCTCGACGTCGCCTACCTCACCCGCGACCTGCGGGTCCTCGCCGTCGTCACGATGAGACCGGGCCGCCTGGGCCTGCCCCGCCTCCGCTCCCGGCACGTCCTGGAGGCGGCGGCGGGGACGATGGCGGGGTGGGGGGTGCGGGTGGGGGCGCGCGTGGAGGTGCGGGTCAGCTCTGGGTGCGGGGGAAGGTGACCTCCACCCGGCGGTTCTTCTTGCGGCCGTCCTCCGTGGAGTTGTCCGCGATGGGGTAGTCCTCCGCGTAACCGCGCACGTCGAAGGTGATGTTCGGGTCGTTCAGCTCCTGGGAGAGGACGTCCTGGACGGCGTTGGCGCGCTGCTTGGACAGGACGACACCGTGTTCGTGGGTGCCGAGGTTGTCGGTGAAACCGAAGACCCGGACCTGGGGTGCGTGCTGCTTCCTGATCTCCTGCGCGATCGCGTCGATACGGGACTTGGCCTGGTCGCTCAGTCGGGCGCTGTCCTTGCCGAACAGCACCTCGGCCTGGAGCGCGAACGTGACGTCCGTGTTCGTGTCCTCGCGGCGTTCCTCACCGCCCTGGTCCTCGACCACCGACTTGATGTCCAGCACCTTGGGCGCGGCAAGGGTCGCTCCCTCGGGGAGCTTGAGGTCGGGGTCGTTCGGGTCGACCTTCACGGGGGGTGCGGCGGATGCCTCGGTGCCCGGCGGGACGCTCGGGGCGGTGCCGTCGGCACGGGCCGCGGCGGCTCCGCAGAGGTTCGCGGCGAGCAGGAGGGCGACGGCCGCCAGGGTGAGCGGGAGGCGGGGCGGGGTGCGGGTCATGATGGCCACCTCACCCGGAGATCTTGATGGTGCCGCTGGAGAAGGTGGGGAGTTGGAGGGTTACTGCGGTGGCGTTGGCTGGGGGGGCGGGGAATTGCATGAAGACGGGGATGGTTTGGCCTGCGTCCACGGTGCCGAGACCAACCGTCGTGAGTGGTCTGCCCTCCGTGTCACGGAGAACGTAGTAGCGCTTCTTTCCCAGGGGATCGACCAGAGTGGCGCCACCCAGGGAGATCCCGTGCTTGACGATCTCTGTTTCGTCGCCGCTGACCTGAGCTGGAATGGCAACGGACTTCGCACCGTCGTTCTTCAGGTTTCCATTCACTGTGACGAACCCACCGGAGTCCTTTTGGGCTGACGTGATTTGCACCATCAGTCCGTCGGATCCGCTGAGTTCAGCCAAGGGGGCTTCGGACTTTCCTTCCTGAGTGCTTGGCTTGGATCCACTTTCCTTCGATGCCGAGGCCCGGGCGGACGGCTTGTCATCGCCGCTCCCACCACTGCCACAACCCGCCATCCCGAGGGCCAATCCGGCCGCGACGGCCAGCGCGAGGAGGCCCCTGCGGGCCTTCGCAGTGAACCGAATGCTCATCGCTCCGCTTCCTTCATGACTCGTCATTCGCTTATCGGTCGGCCAGGTGCACGTCGAACAGGTCCTGAGGTTCGGGAAGATCAGTGAGGTGTTTCGGATCCAGGTCCCAGTACCTGTCGTTCCCACAGGTGAGGCGTGGCAGTTCGTCATGGCCGGCGCCCTCCGGCAGGGGTTTGAACCCACAGATCGACTTGATCACGGCAGTGGCCCGCGCGCTGGACTTCGTACGTTCAGTGGCAGGAACCACTGATTTCCCCATGGTCTTGTTGGTCTCGACCGTGACCGTATAGCCCAACAGACCATCAGGTGCACAACCGAGCACATGGGCGTCGTTCCGTGCGGCGAGTTCGTACGCCCGCCCACACGAACGGGAAAGCCCCTGCCCGTCCCCCTCGAAGATGTCCTGCCACTTCGTAGGGTCGAGCACGTTCCTCGTCCACTCTTCCGCAAGCTGCTTCCGAGCGTCCTGGGCTACCGCGAGTGCCGCCGCATCTGCGGCAGTCTGAGCGCTGCTTCGATTCACCGCTGCTTGGCCGACAGCAAAATACGCGAGCGCGAGGAAGAGCAGGCCCCCCACCACCGTGATGTAGATGGGGAAGGCCTGCCCTGCGTCGCCGCACCGGCGCAGGTGCGTCAATTGCCGACCTTGGCGATCAGCCCCGTGATCTTTGTCAGGATGGTCTGACCGATGCCCGTACCCGTGATCGCCAGCACGATCGCCACCACGACTGCGATGATGCCCAGGTACTCGACCGCCGTCTGGCCCTTGTCGCCGGCGCGGTCGCGCATCGCCTTTGTTGTCGTGTGCTTCCAGCCGTTCACGCGGACCTTGGTCGCCACCACGGTCTTCAGCATCAGGTTGCTCATGGTGTTCCCCTCCGGGTTCGGGCTCCATGCCGGTTGCGGCAGGGGCACCGTACGGCCGGGGCGCCGGGGTGGCCGAGGGTCCGTGGGCCCAAATCCGGGCCCAGATCCGTCGCGGCATCGCCGGTCACCTGGCCTCTCGCGGGGCGGATCCCGGGGCCGTGCCGAGCCACTTCGCGGCGGCCTCGGCGCGGCTGGTGCTGTGCAGCTTGGCGAAGATGCGGTTGATGTGGTTCTTGACGGTCTTCTCGCTGATGAAACAGGCGGCGGCGATCTGCTGGTTCGTCATGCCGGACGCGATCAGGTCCATGATCTCCGCCTCCCTCGCGCTGAGTTGGAACCTCGATCTGTCGACCGGGGATGACTGTCTCACAGGTCGTTGCATCTGCGAAAGAGGTTCGACAGTGACACGCGGATTTCGGTGAGTTGAGGGCAGGGAGGCGTGTGCATTCGCATTGCCCAGGTTCTCCGGCAGGGAGCCCTCCGCAGGTTCCGGGCTCCGGCGCAGCCGGTCCAGCAGCGCCCCCGCCGCCGTGGCCGTGAGGTGGGCGCGGCCGTGCACGATGTCCCGTACGGCGTCCACCAGTTGGTCGGCCGTGAACTCGCCGTGGACCAGGTAGCCGCCCGCTCCCCTGCGCAGGGCCTCCTGGACGATCGCGGTCTCGCGGCTGTAGGTGAGCATCAGGACGGGGGCGACCGGGACCAGGTGCGGCAGGGCGGAGATGCCGTCGACGCCGGGCATCCGGACGTCGAGGAGGACGACGTCCGGGCGGTGCCGGTGAGTGGCTTCCCAGGCCTCGCGGCCGTCCGCCGCCTGGGCGACGACCGTGATGTCCTCGCGGCCGCAGAGCAGGGCGGTCAGACCGGCGCGGACCACCGGATTGTCGTCGGCGACGACGACGCGCAGGGGCGCGGCGGGCGGGCGGGGCGGTGTCTCGTGCGGCATCGGGCCTCCTCTCGGGTGCAGTGGCGTGGGCGGCAGGGACGGCTCGGATCGGGAACTCGGCGGGAAGGGGCGGCAGGGGGGATCGGGAACTCAGGGGGAAGGGGGCGGCAGGGCTGTGTCCCGGGGGACGTCCAGGGACACTTCCGTGCCCTTGGCCTGGCGGCCGGGGCCGATGAGCAGGCGGGCGCCGAGCGTCGTGGCCCGTTCGGCCATGCCGACCAGGCCGAAGTGGCCGGTGCGGCGGAGTTCGTCGAGGGTGGTGCCGGGGGGCAGGCCCCGGCCGTCGTCGTGGACGCTGAGGCGCAGCAGGCCGCCGTCGAGGCGCACCCGCACCTCCACGCGGCTCGGCGCTCCGTGGCGGTGGGCGTTCTCCATCGCCTCCGCGGCGATGGAGCGGAGCTGGCGGGCCACGGCGGGCGCCACCGGCAGGGTGCCGCTCGCCGCGTCGGCGCCCTCGGCCGGGAGGCAGGTGACGGGCAGGCCGGTACGGGCGGTGAAGGCCTGGATTTCGGCCGCCAGTTCGGTCATCAGGTCGCTCGTCCGGGACGGACGGTGTTCGCACCGCAGGTCGGTGAGCAGTTCCCGTGACTCGGCCGCCGCGCGGCGGGCCGAGCGGGCCACGAGGTCCGCCTGCTGCCGCAGCAGGGCCGGGTCCGGGCGGCCCGCACCGGCCGAACGGGCCAGACCGTCGGCGGCCAGGGCCACGCCGTGCAGGGTCTTGGCCACCGAGTCGTGCATCTCCCTGGCCAGACGGGCCCGTTCGGCGCTCACGGCCTCGGTGACGGCCAGCCGGGCCTGGACCTCGGTCAGGGTCCTGGTGGCCTCGCCGAAGCGGAGGAGCAGTGTGCGCTGGGTGGCGCCGGCCGCGCCGGCGACGATGCAGAGGCCGGGGAAGAGCGCGGACTGGGCCAGGTTGGCGTGCAGTTCCCGCGTCGCGGCGTAGACGAGAAAGAGGATGAGCGACTGGAGCGAGGCGAAGATCGCGGCGCCGCGCCAGCTGTAGACGAGACCGGCGAGCAGGGGGGTGCAGACGCTGACGTAGGCCAGGGTGCTGTCCGGTCCGGCGGCGACGAGCAGGAGGGCGCCGAAGAGGGTGTCCACGGCCAGCAGGGTGGGGTGGCGCAGCAGGAGCGGGCCGAAGCGTTCCCAGTCCCGGAAGAGGACGTAGGAGCCCATGACGGTGACGACCACCGCCGCGCCGACCAGGCGGACGGCCAGGCCGGGGGCTGCGTGGACGAGCGCGGCGGGGGCGGACAGGGCGATCATCGCCAGGCGGAAGGCGAAGACGTGGCGGCACATCGCCTGGAGGGCGCTGATCTGGAGCTTCTCCGGTGCGGCGAGGCCGCCGGGCGGGGCTGTCGCGGCACCGGTCAGCGCTGCGGGGGCGGCGACGGCCGCGGCTCCCGTGGCGGCAGCGGCCTCAGCACTGGTTGCGGCAAGGGGAACCGCCGCATGTGGCGCGGCATCGGCCGTGGCGTGCGGTGCGTAGTCAGGCGCGGCATATGGCGCGACATCAGGCCCCACATGTGGTGCGGCATCCCCCGTGGCATGTGGTGCGGCATCCGCCGTGGGATGTGCTGCGGCATCCGCCCTGGCATGTGGCGCGGCATCCGCCCTGGCGCCGGCTGCGGCACCGGTCGCGGCAGCCACACCCCCGGCGGTGGTTACCACGCCCCCCGCGTCCTCCGCCGTGGGCCTCTCCCCGTGTGCGTCCGCCGCCCGGCCGCCGGTCACGGGGGCGGGCGCCGGACCTGGCGGCTTCCGACCGCCCGGCTGCCGCGGCAGCCCCGGCAGGCCCGAGCCCGCCGCAACCACCGGAGGCGCCGGGGCGGCCGCCGGGGCCGCCACACCCCCTCGGACCCCCTCGGCCCGAGACCTCCCAGAGCTCTCAGGGCCCCCCTGCCGTGCCCCCTCGGACACCGAGGACACCGAGGCCACCTCGGACAGCTCGGACGCCCCGGACGCCTCCGCGCGGCGGTGCGGCGGGCTCGCGTGCGCTTGTTCCTCCGTGGTCGCCATGGTCGTACCCACCTGCCCTCTACTTCCCCGTGACGGAGCCGAAGTCCACGCCGGAGCCCAGGAGGAGGCCCGCGCCGAGGAGGATGAGCGTGGCCGGGACCATGAAGGTGGTGATCATCATGGTGGCCTTGGGCACCGCGCGGGCGGCCTTGCGGCGGGCGTTCTGCGCGTCGGTGCGGCGCATGTCCTTGGCGAGGGAGACGAGCGTGTCGACGATCGGCGCGCCCAGTTCCTCGCCCTGCTGAAGAGCGGTGACGAACATCGCGACCTGTTCGGAGTCGTTCCTGCGGCGCAGTTCCGCGAAGGCCTCGCGGCGGCTCATGCCGAGGTCCATCTGGCGCAGGGTGATGCGCAGTTCGTCGGCCCACGGGCCCTCGTAGCGGGAGGCGACCCGGTCCAGTGCCTGGCGGAAGCCGAGGCCCGCGCTGACGACGACGGCGAGGACGTCGAGGAAGTCGGGCAGCGTCCGTTCGATCACGTCCCGGCGGATGCGGATCGCCGACCAGATGCCCACCTCGGTCCAGAACGCGCCGAACGCGAAGAGGAGCAGGGCGACGACGAACTGGCCGCGCAGCAGGCAGATCAGGCCGCCGAAGCCGCCCAGGAAGCCGTACACCGCCCGGCGGGCCGCGTAGCGGTCGATGGTCAGGCCCCCGGGGTTGCCGGCCAGGTCGATCTTGCGGCGGTACCGGGCCACCAGTCTGGGGCCCATCAGGCGCAGTACGGCGGGGGCATAGCGCATGCCCAGGCGGTCGATGACCGAGCCCACGGCACCGGTGCGGGTGGAGCCGACCTCCAGGGCGAGCGCGAGGTCGCTGGGGAGCCGGGCGTCCGCGCGGTACATGCGGATGCCGGCGAAGGCCCCCCAGACGCCGAGGCCCATCACGAGTGCGAGCAGCCATGCCATCGCCGATCCCCTCCTGCCCCGTTCCGTCCCATCTGGTCATCCCCTGTCCAGTTCCGTCCCATCCGGTCCTCTCCTGCCTCTCCCGGCCGCGCTGCCCTCCTGCCGGCACCCGGTCAGACGTCGATGCGGGACATCCGGCGGATGAGGAAGAACCCGACGGCGTACAGCGCGAACGCGGTGATCACTGCGGCCTGGCCGAGGGGGGAGCCCGTCATGCGGTCCAGGGCGCCCGCCTTGACCCCGTTCATCAGGAAGAGCGCGCCGACGCCGAGCACCGGCACGGCGTACGAGGTCATGTTGACCTGGGACAGCTGGGTGCGGACCTCGCGGCGGGTCTCCTTGCGCTCCTCCAGGGTCTCCGTGAGGTTGCGCAGGGCGCTCACCACCTGGCCGCCGGCCCGGTTGGACAGGACCAGCGTGGTGACCAGGACGACGAGTTCGCGCGAGGGCAGCCGGTCGGCCAGTTCGCCGAGGGCGTCGTCCATCGACGCGCCCAGCGCCAGCTGGTGGCCCACCTTGCCCAGCTCCTCGCCGGCCGGGGCCTCCAGTTCCTCGGCGGCCATGCCGATGGCGGTGCGCAGGGCGAGGCCGGCCTGGGTGGCGTTGGCCAGGATGCGGGCCAGCTCGGGGAGCTGGTTGATGAACTTCTCGATGCGTCTGGCCCGCTGCCAGTTGAGGAACTGCACCGCCGCCCAGACGCCGAGGAGACCGGCGAGCGGCCCGAAGAAGGGGGCGAGGGCGGCCTGGCCGATCAGCCAGAGGGCGGCGACCACGGCGAGCATGCAGGCGAAGAACTCGCCCGGGGTGATGTCGAGGCCGGTGGCGGCCAGTCGCCGTTCGAGTTTCCGGCCGAGGGTGGTGCGCCGCAGGCGGCGGTCGAGGGAGCGGAAGCGGCGCCGGCGGCCCGGCGCGCTCGCGCCGGTCAGGGCGAGCCGGTCGACGAGTTCCGCCCGCCGGTCCCGTCCCGTGCTGTAGGCGTGCACTCCGGTGACTGCCAGGACGCAGGCCAGCAGGGTGATGCCGGTGGTGAGGGTGACGAGGGTGCTCAGGTCCATGGGGGCTCCTACCTGGCTTCCCGGGTGGCCAGTTGGTCTGCGGACCGGGCGACGCCGAAGGCCTGGGGGACGGGCTGGCTCGCCATGTAGAGGCGGTCGGCGGCGCGGCGGGGCAGCGGGTGGTGCGCGTAGGCGCCGTGGATGCGGCCGTCGGCGGTCATGGGGCGCGCGTCGAAGCGGGCCACGGTCGCCAGCCGGTACGGCTCGCCGCCGTGGCTGTCGAGCAGGGCGATCTCGGTGACGCGGCGGGCGCCGTCGGCGAAGCGGGTCAACTGGACGATGACGTCCACGGCGCTGTTGATCTGGTCGTGCAGGGCGGGGAAGGGGATCTCCACGTCGGACATGGAGGCGAGGGTCTGCAGGCGCATCAGGGCGTCCTCGGCGCTGTTGGCGTGCACGGTGGCGAGCGAGCCGTCGTGGCCGGTCGACATCGCCTGGAGCATGTCCAGCGACTCGCCGCCGCGGACCTCGCCGACGACGATGCGGTCGGGGCGCATGCGCAGCGAGTTGCGCACGAGGTCGCGGATGCTGATGCGGCCCCGGCCCTCCACGTTGGGCGGGCGGGCTTCGAGCCGTACGACGTGGGCCTGCTGGAGCTGGAGTTCGGCGGAGTCCTCGATGGTGATGATCCGGTCGCTCTCGGGGATCAGGCCGGAGAGGGCGTTGAGGAGGGTGGTCTTGCCGGTGCCGGTGGCGCCGGAGACGATGATGTTGAACCTGGCCTGCACGAGGGCGGCGAGCAGGTAGAGCATGTGCTCGTCGAGCGAGCCGAAGCCGATCAGCTCCTGGAGGGTGAAGGAGCGCGGGAAGCGGCGGATGGTGAGGGTGGGCCCGGTCAGCGCCAGCGGCGGGATGATCACGTTGACGCGTTCGCCGGACGGCAGCCGCGCGTCGACCATCGGGTTCGTCTCGTCGACGCGCCGGTTGACCGTGGAGACGATGCGTTCGATGGTCTGCATCAGCTGGTCGTGGGAGGCGAAGCGGAGGGGGAGCTGTTCGACCCGTCCGCCGCGTTCGACGAAGATCGCGTCGGGGCCGTTGACCATGATCTCCGTGATGGAGGCGTCTTCGAGCAGGGGTTCGAGTATGCCGAGCCCGAGGGCCTCGTCGACCACCCGGCGGATCAGCTGGGAGCGCTCCACGGTCGACAGGACCGGGCCCTCCCGGCTGATGATGTGCCCGAGTACGCGCTCGAGGCGTACCCGCCGCTCCGCCGGGGCGAGCGCGCTCATCTCCGCGAGGTCGATCTCCTCCAGGAGTTTCGCCCGGTAGGAGGCGACGAGATGGCCGTCCTCGCCGCGGCTGCCGTGCTCCTCGGGCGAGTTGATGCGTGCGCGCAGGCTCATGGGTGCGGGGCTCCTCGTCCTCGGTCAGTGGTCGAGCGGGGGTCGTCGAGCGGCATGGTGGCGGTCTTGTGGGCGTCGCCGACGGGGTCCCACAGCGGGATGATCGACGGGATGCGGACGGTGGCGGTGACGGTGACGGTGTCGCCGCCCCGGGCCTCGGTGCAGCTCGTACGGCCGCTCAGCGAGTCGGACACCCCCTCCTGGCAGCCCTCCTGGGCGCTGTGTCCGAGCGAGGCCGCGCGCGCCCCGGCCCGTGCCGCGGTACCGGCCTGCTGGGCGGCGTAAGCGACCAGGCCGATCTGGATGACCGCGACAGCGACCAGCATCAGGATCGGGATGAACCCGAGGTACTCGATGGCGACCTGGCCGCGGTCCCGGGGCCGGTGCCGTCGCTCGTGAGGCATGTCGGTACGCCGCTCGCGAGGCATGTCGGTACGCCGCTCGTGGGGCATGTCAGTCCGTCACCTCCGCCACCGCGCCGGCGCGAGCGGTGACCGGGATCGGGAAGCCGATCAGGCCGGGGACCAGCACGGGGACCTCCAGCGTCACCGTGGCCCTGACGTAACCGGCCGCTCCGGGCACGCAACTGATCTCCGCGTCGCCCCGCCACGCGCTCGGCAGATCCTCCAGGCCCGCCCGTTCGCAGGCACCCTGCATGTCCCCGGTGGCCGCCGTCCCGGCCCGTACGGCCTCGTCCGCCGCGTTGCCCGCCAGCGTGTACGTGTAGCCCAGCAGCGCGCACTGCCACAGCAGCACCAGCGTGATGAGGATGGTCGGCGCCATGCCCAGGAACTCGACGGCGACCTGTCCGCTGTCGGACCGTGACCAATCCCTCGCTCGTCCTCTCCCCCTCCTCATCCTCCGGCCTCCCTGCGCCGCCGGAAGCTGACCGCGCCCCGGTCGCCGCGCATCCGGCCGTGGCCCTTGTGACCGCCGGCCGGGCCCTTGACCAGGCCGAGTTCGGCGGCCAGGCCCCACAGGGCCTGCTTGACCGTGCTCCTGGCGTCCAGCTCGTGGATGCGGCCGGCATCGACCAGGCCCTGGAGTTCCTTGAAGTTGGCGGGGACCGCCGTGCCGGCCACCGGCGTGCCGGTGATCTTCCCGATGAGCGCCGGCTGGATCTCCGTGGCGCGGGTGTGGCGGTTGACGACGACGGTCGTCTCCTCCGCCTTGCGGATCTGCAGCCGGTCCCACATCCGCACGGTCCGCTTGGCGGCGCGCACCGCGACGACGTCCGGGGTGGTGAGGAGCAGGGCCGTGTCGGCCATCTCCACGGCGGCTGCGCCGGCGCCGCCGAGCTGGGCGCCGCAGTCCAGGACCACGACCTCGTAGCGCGAACGCAGGGCGCTGACGATCTGGCGGGCGGCCCGGTCGGTGACCTCTTCGCCGCGCTCGCCCTCGCCGGGGGCGAGCAGCAGGGCGATGCCCGTCTCGTGACGGAAGACGGCGTCGGCGAGGACGCGCGGGGAGATGTCCGTGATGGCGGCGAGGTCGACGACCGAACGGCGGAACTGGACGTCCAGGTAGGAGGCGACGTCGCCGGCCTGGAGGTCCATGTCGACCAGGGCGGTGCCGTGACCGGAGGCCTGCGCGGCGAGGGCGAGCTGGATGGCGGTCAGGGTGGCGCCGACGCCGCCCTTGGCCCCGCTCACCGTCACGACCCGCCCGCCGGCCCCGCTGAACGCCTCGGCGCCGTGGCCGAGGTGGCGCCGGACGCCCACCGACCACTGGGCCACGGCCTGGACGCGGCTGGCGAGTTCCTCGTAGCTCAGCGGGAGGGAGGCCAGGCCCCGGGCGCCGGAGTCCATGGCGGCGGAGAACAGGCCGGGGCTAGCGTCGGAGGTGACGAGGATGACGCCGACCGCCGGGAAGCGCAGCGCGACCTCGCGGATCAGCTCCAGGGCGGGGACGGGCCCGATCCGTTCGTGCACGACCACGATCTCGGGCAGCTCGTCGACGGATTCGGCGGCCAGGCGGGCCAGGGTGTCGATGAGCTGGGTGGAGTCGGCGACGGGGGTCACCGGCTCCGCGTCGGGGAGCTGGCTGAGCAGTGTCGTGAGGGACCGGACCGCGTCCGCGTCGCCGACTGCCGGGAGGATCCTGGTGGGCATGGCTGCGGGCCTCTCACTTGTCGTTCGCGAGTTCGTAGGTCCGGTCCTTGGCCGGGACGTCCGTGGCGCCGCCCGGCGCGACCAGTGCGAGCCGGACCCGCTGTGCGAAGGACTCGGCGTAGGTGATGCGCTGGGCGTCGATCGTGGAGAGCGCGAAGGTGATGGGGACGGCCTCGGTGGGCTGCTGGTTCCTGTTGTCGGCGCCCGGGTCGAGGGCGGTGATGCGGCCGACGTCGAGCACCCTGGCGTTGGTCACGATGATCTTGGACTGGGCGGGGTCGCCCTGCCGCTGCCCGGGGAAGGTGGCGTAGACGTTGACCGAGGCGCCCGGGGTGATCTTGCCGGCCACGCCGGTCGCGGCGTCGATCATGATGGCGACCTCCTGCTGCCCGGGCCGCAGGGCGGGCTGGCTCACGATCATGTCGCTCTGGAGCAGCGACCCCTGGCGCAGGGTGGTGACCGCGATCTTGCCCTGTACCTGGCCGAGGTCGGTGACGGCGTTGGGCGAGAGCCACCGCTTGGGCATCCGGATCTTCTCGAACTGGCTTGCGCTGAGCGGCGTGTACGGCTTCACGTCGGCCCTCAGCTGGTACGCCGTGACCTCGGGGCCGACCTTCGACTTGACGTCGCTGATGACGGAGAGCACGCCCGCGAACGCGCCGAGGGCGCAGATCACGGACAGGACCAGGAGTATCACGCCGCGGCGCTGACGGGAGTTCATGAACCGTACGACCTCGTTGGGGGGTTGGTCCGAGCGGATTCGACGGATGACGGGGGGCGCGGGGGTGGCTGGAGTGGCGGGGGTGACGGGGGTGCGGGTTCACCCGGTCGGTGTGCGGCTCTCGGGGGCGGTCCGGTACGGCGCGTACGTCCCGGGGCTCCCGTACTGCCCGTACTGCCCGTACTGCCCGTACTGCCCGTACTCCCCCCGCATGCCGTACTCCTCCTGCCTCCCGGGGTCCCCCTGCCTCCCGGGGGCGTCCTCGCCGCCGGGGCCGGGCGGCGGGGCGGCGGAGCAGAAGACGCAGCGGTCACCGATGACGTCGATGCCGCACCAGTGGCACACCCTCTGCCGCACCGAGGTGACCAACTGGTAGAGGACCGACAGGTCGGGCAGGTAGCTGCAGAACTCGATCAGCTTCCCGGTGCCCCACCAGGTCGCGGACTCGGCGGGCAGCGCGGCCTCGCGCAGGCCGAGCACCTTCCAGGCCGGGGCGAGGTGCGCGCCGACCCAGTCGGACTGGAGCTGTCCCTTGGCGACGAGCATCCAGGTGCCGAAGTCCGGACCCGGCAGGGTCGCGCCGGGGCCGATGCGCACCAGGTGCGGGGCGGGATGGGCGGTGACGCCGAACTGGCTGCCCGGCACCCAGGACCTCGCGTGGGCCTTCAGGTCGACCGGGACGCGGTCGAGGCGGGCGACGGAGCCGAGGACGGCGCCGCAGTGGACGTAGTGGGTGAGCAGGCGGCCCGCCGAGGCGAGGACGCCGGGACCGAGGTCGCAGGAGGCCAGTTGCCGTAACTGGCGGGCCAGGACGGCGGTGCCGAGCGGCGGCAGGTCGGGGCGGAAGAGCGCGATGCGATCGCTCTCCAGCAGCGAGCGGATCGTGTGCAGCCGGCGCTCCGCGGCGGGGGGCAGGGCCCCGGAGTGGACGACGATCACGTGGCCGTGCTGGTCCAGCAGCGTCCGTATGCCGTCGAGGGTCCCGTCGAGCGGTTCCCGGTCCAGGTCCGGCAGGACGGCGGCGGGCACGGTCCGTTCGTCCTGCGCGGGCAGTGCCATGTCCGCGCCGGTCACAACGATCGCAGTTGACACGCCAGCTCCCCGTCTGCCGCCTGTCGGGCCGCCGTCGTAGAGCCGGCGCACCGAGTTGACTTCACTGCGTGACTACTTGAGCACTGTATCCACGCCTCTGTGACCGGAGAACAGCGATTCGTCAGCTCCGTGGCAACTGCGGTCGCACAAGTCACGTCAAAACGGGGCAGGTTACACCTTCCGAGCGGGCCCGAAAGCGTGGCGGCACGGTTGCTCGTTGACCGCGGCCGGAGGGCGGGTCGGCGACGATTTTGGTCTGGACCTCTTGACAACGCAATTGGTCTGGACCAACTTGTACGACCAACGGCGGCACCGCAGTTCATGTCTCACCCCCCGGACTCCCCCGGACTCCCCCGGACTTCCCTCCGCCCGATCCCTTCCCCGCTTCGTTCTCCCTCTCCCCCTCTCCCCCTCTCCCCTCCTCTCCTCTCCCCCGGAGGCCCCAGTGGACCGCGTCCCAGGCACACCCGGCACCAGACGGCTTCGGCCGCTCGGCATCTGGTCCGGAGCCGTCACCGCAGCCCTCGCCCTCTCCCTCGCGGGCACCGGCCAGGCGTCGGCGGCCGACGTCAACAACGCCAAGAACGCCGGCTTCGAGTCGGGGCTGAGCAACTGGACCTGTTCGGCGGGCAGCGGTACGACCGTCTCCTCGCCCGTGCACGGCGGTTCGGCCGCGCTGAAGGCCACCCCCGCCGGGCAGGACAACGCCCAGTGCACCCAGACGGTGGCCGTCAAGCCCAACTCGACGTACACGCTGAGCGCGTGGGTCCAGGGCGGGTACACCTACCTGGGCGCCACGGGCACGGGCACGACCGACGTCTCGACGTGGACGCCCGACACGACGGCCTGGAAGCAACTGTCCACCACCTTCACCACCGGCTCCTCGACCACCTCGGTGACGGTGTACCTGCACGGCTGGTACGGCCAGGCGGCGTACTACGCCGACGACGTCTCGGTCTCCGGCCCCGACGGAGGCGGCGGCGGTGACCCCGCCCCGACGGTCCCGGCGGCCCCGGGCGGCCTCGCGGCCGGCGCCACCACCTCGTCCTCGGTCACCCTGTCCTGGAACACGGTCGCGGGCGCCACCGGCTACAACGTCTACCGCGACGGCACCAAGGTCTCGGCGGTCACCGGCACCTCGACGACCGTGACCGGCCTGACGGCGTCGACCGCGTACTCCTTCCAGGTCACCGCGACCAACACGGCCGGCGAGTCGGCGAAGTCCGCGACCGTCACGGCCACCACGGCGGGCACGGGCGGCGGCGGCCACACCGACCTGCCCAAGCACGCGGTGACGGGCTACTGGCAGAACTTCGACAACGGCGCGACCGTCCAGAAGATCTCCGACGTCCCCTCGGCCTACGACATCATCGCGGTCGCCTTCGCCGACGCCACGACCACGCCCGGCGCCGTCACCTTCAACCTCGACTCGGCGGGCCTGAAGGGCTACACGGCCGACCAGTTCAAGGCGGACATCAAGGCCAAGCAGGCGGCCGGCAAGAAGGTCGTCATCTCCATCGGCGGCGAGAAGGGCACCGTGTCGGTCAGCGACCCGGCCTCCGCGACGAACTTCGCCGACTCGGTCTACTCGCTGATGCAGACGTACGGCTTCGACGGCGTCGACATCGACCTGGAGAACGGCCTCAACCCGACCTACATGACGCAGGCGCTGCGCGCGCTGTCCGCGAAGGCCGGTCCGAACCTGATCATCACCATGGCCCCGCAGACCATCGACATGCAGTCGACGTCCGCCGGGTACTTCAAGACGGCCCTGAACATCAAGGACATCCTCACGGTCGTCAACACCCAGTACTACAACAGCGGCGCCATGCTGGGCTGCGACGGCAAGGTCTACTCGCAGGGCACGGTCGACTTCCTCACCGCCCTCGCCTGCATCCAGCTCCAAGGCGGCCTCGCGCCCTCCCAGGTCGGCCTCGGCCTGCCCGCCTCCCCGAGCGGCGCCGGCGGCGGCTACGTCTCCCCGACGGTGGTGAACAACGCCCTCGACTGCCTGGCGAAGCTGACCAACTGCGGTTCCTTCAAGCCGTCGAAGGCCTACCCCGACGTGCGCGGCGCGATGACCTGGTCCACCAACTGGGACGCGGCGGCGGGCAACGCCTGGTCCAACTCGGTGGGCGCGCACGTGCACGCGATGCCGTGACCATGTCCTGAACCCCCCGCAGTGGGGGGGGGGGGGGGGCGCCGCGCCCGCCGGGCGGGGGGAGCCCGCCCCCCCCCCCGGGGCGCCCGCCGGCCCCGAACGGGGGGGGGGCGACCCCCGCCA